>CAJBHN010000309.1 GCA_903952805.1 uncultured Myxococcales bacterium
ATTGAGCCTGCCGACTTTGATGTGCGCTTCGTTGAAGATGATTGGGAGCACCCGGCGCTTGGTGCCGCCGGCTTGGGCTGGGAGGTTTGGGCCCAAGGCATGGAAGTCACGCAATTCACGTACTTTCAGCAATGCGGCGGCCTTGAACTGCCGCGGGTCGCTTCGGAGTTGACCTATGGCCTTGAGCGTTTGGCCATGTACCTGCAAAATGTCGAAAACGTCTACGACCTGGTGTGGACGGTGCTGCCCAGCGGCCAGCCTGTCACCTATGGCGACGTCCACAAGCAGGACGAGTTTGAGTGGTCTCATTATAACTTCAAGCAGGCAGATACGGCTGCGTTGTTGCGGTATTTTGACGACTGTGAGGCGGAGGCCAAACGCTTGTTGGTGGTCGCGGACCCGCATCCCCTCGTGCTGCCTGCCTACGAGCACACACTGAAGTGCAGCCATACCTTCAACGTGCTGCAGGCCCGTGGTGTCGTCAGCCAGACCGAGCGCGCCGGCTACATCGGACGGATTCGCGACCTCGCCAAGGCTTGCGCCGAGCAATATCTGGCCACCCGTCAGAGCAAGGGCTTTCCGATGCTGGTGGGCCCCGACCGAGCGCATTTCGTCGGCGACGGCCGATGAAGCAGCATCACAACGTCGTCACCACGGAGGCTGACCATGGCTGAGCTTTTTCTCGAGGTAGGCTGCGAAGAACTGCCCGCCGGCTTTGTCGACCCAGCCCTGGCGTTTCTTGCCACCGAACTGCCGCGCCTGTGCGCCGAGCATCGGCTTGACTGCAGCAACGTGCGCGTCGACGGCACCCCCCGTCGCCTCGTTGTCATCGCCGAGGTGTCCACGCGCCAGCGTGACCTGTCCGAGGAGATTACCGGACCGCTGTGGAGCGTGGCATTCAACCCCGACGGCACGGTTTCACCCGCCGGCGAGGGTTTCTTCAAAAAGAACGGGCTGCTGCCGGCCCAGGCGACCCCCAAAGACGGCAAAAAGGGTCCCGTCGTGGCCGCGACCCGCACCGAGGCCGGCCGCAGCGCCAGCGACGTTTTGCCCGGCCTCCTGGAGGCCTTGCTGCCCAAGATTCCGTTCAAAAAGACCATGCGTTGGGGAGACCGGCATGTGACCAATGGCCAGGTCTTTGGACGCCCGGTCCAGTGGCTGCTGGCCCTGTTTGACGGCGCTGCACTGGGCATCCGATTCGCCGACGTCGTGTCGGGCAATACCACTCGCGGACATCGCTACCATGCGCCTGCCGCCGTCGTCGTCAAGAGTGCCGCCGATCACGCCAGGGTGATGGCCCATGGCCACGTCATGCTGTCGCGAGCCGAGCGCGCACAGCACATCCTCGCAGAAGCAACCCGTCTGGCTGTCGAGGTTGGCGGTCGCCTGGTTCGCGACGACGCCCTTGTCGACCTCGTGAAGAACCTCGTTGAAAAGCCCTGGCCCATTCTTGGCCGCTTCGACGCTGGCTTCCTCGCCGTGCCCAAAGAGTTGCTCATCTCTGAGGCTCGCGAGCACCAGAAATATTTCATGATCACCGACGAGCACGGCACCCTGTTGCCGTGTTTTGTCGTCGTGGCCGGAGCCGACGCTCGCGACAAGGTTGCCCTTGCTGCCGGCAACGCCCGAGTCTTGCGCGCCCGCTTTGAAGACGGGGCTTTCTACTTCCGCACCGACCGGGAGCGGACGCTGGCCTCGAGGGTCGGGGACCTCGACAGCCTCGTCTTCCACAAGGATCTTGGCCACTACGGGGACAAGACCCGCCGCATTGCCACCACCGCGCTCGCTGTGGTTGACGAGGTCAGCGACCAGCTGATGAAGCTCGGCATCGACATCACGGCTGTTGGTGAAGCGGTCGGGCGCGCGGCGACCCTCTGTAAGGCGGATCTGCTCTCGGGGGTGGTCGACGAATTCCCCGAGCTCCAGGGGACGATGGGGCGCTATTACGCCCTGGCCGACGGCGAGACCGCCGATGTCGCCTTCGCGGTCGAAGACCACTACGCACCCCGGCACGCCGGGGCGTCCATGCCCCGAAGCCACGTGGCCGCCATCGTTGGCATCGCTGATCGCCTCGACACGATTGTGGGCATCTTGGGCATCGGCAAG
>CAJBHN010000310.1 GCA_903952805.1 uncultured Myxococcales bacterium
ACCCTTACCGAGGTCTGTCGGAACATGGTGAGCGACGACCATCGCGGCGTCTGCCATGCGTCGCGGCTGTGGAGGCGGCTGCCGTTTGCCCGGAGCGCCGTCGGCGAGTTCATGCAGTCCAACATGGCCCCGGAGTGGTTCAGGTTCTACGCGGCGTCGACGACGTCAGTACCCCCTCCGCCTCCGTCGACGCCGTGAGCGATCGCGCGGATAGGAAGAACAGAGGCACTGTTCAAGAGCCAGCCTCTCATGTCTCTGGGCAGACTGCGACGCCGGCTTCTGCGACGGCGGCGTCTGCGACGGATTCGACCGCACACACACCACGAACGCCCTGGCTTGCCCCTCAGCTCTTGCGAAGCCCGCGTCGGGCCTGCACGGGCGCGGCGAAGAACACGCTGTACATGTGCCCCCGCCTCGTCTCGTTCCCGCCGCTGACCCGGCCCGCGACCCCGTGGATCGAGGGGGACTCGGTCGTGATCTCGAAGATCCCCTTCGTCGACGGTGCCGTCGAATGGGACGCAGAGTTTGAGATCACAACGACGGACACCCAACGCAGGCTGGTGGGCAATGGTCTGCCTCCGCATCCAACCGGCGTGTTCCCCGTTCAAGAAGGTACCGACGCCTCTATGAGTGGTACGCGGGGCTGCCCGTTGAGGGCTACGACAACGCATCGTTGATCCCGATCGCAGCGCCGCCGCCACCACCCGCGACGCCAACGTCGTTGGGGGAGATGAGTTCGTCGGCGACGATGGCGGTGTCGACAAAGCCCGCCAGCGTGAAGGCGAACTGCTGGTCGAAGGCGTCAAGCTCGGCGAAGCGGAAGCGCAATTCGGTCTGGTCGAGGACCTTGGCCTTGCCCATGAACCGCTGCACGCGAATGCCCCGGCCCATGTCGGCGCCGCCGAAGGCGTACACGTCCTGACTGCCTCCCAGGCGGGCCAGCTCCTGCACGGGGATGTCGCCGACCACGCCGTCGACGGTGAAGCGGTTGGCCAGCACGAGCCGTCGCCCCAGCGGGCCATAGCCGGGGACATCGATGGGCAGGTGCGTGTAGCCACGGACCGTCACATTGAAGCCGCCGTAGTTCCAGGTGGAGAGCCCTGGCGTCGTCGCCCGCAGGCTGCCCTCCACCCACCAGCCCTCGGTCGGTGAGGGTTCGGCGTCCCGGGAGTCAAGCATCAGGCCGGCGTTGACCACTGACGACAAGCCCGGCTCGCCGTCGGGGAAATCTCTGGCGTACAGGGACCCCGGGTACGGGGTCTGGTCGGGAGCGCCGTCGCCGTCGTCGTCGGCGATATCCGCAGCGGCCGACCGGAATCCGCACGACGGGAGCGGGCAGCATCAATGCGGCATATCACCGCACCACTTGCGCACATATCGACGTGCTGAAACGGCGGTACAGGGGTGGACCCTGTCTCTGCCCCGCCGTTACCGCGCCGCCACAGCTGGCTGTCGAGCCGCGCCGAGGCCTGTGCGCCGCTGCCGCCGGGCTACGTCCCGCGTGACGTCGAGAGCGTCCCCTTGCATCGCGCGGTTCGTCATCACCGCGCGGCCTTCGCCGCCGCCGTCGCACGTCGAGCCCAGATGATGCCGAAGCTGGTGGAGCGCGAACTCGACGGCTACGTCGGCTGCGGCGTCCTCGCCCGCGGTTTCGCACGGGTCCGCTGCGGCGCCTGCGGGCATGAGCTTCTCGTGCCGTTTTCATGCAAGCGACGCGGCATCTGCCCCTCGTGCACGGCGCGCCGCGTCGAGGACACCGCCGCCCACCTGCTCGACCAGGTCTTGCCGCGCGTGCCGCATCGGCAGTGGGTGTTCACGTTTCCGATTCCGGTGCGGCTC
>CAJBHN010000311.1 GCA_903952805.1 uncultured Myxococcales bacterium
ATCTCCGTCGGTCTTCGCGTCGAAGACATCGATGGGGACCGTACGTTGACAAGATGCGCACACCACCTCAGCCATTCGCCGACGTTTGAGGCGCCAGGCGACGAAGCCGAGGAGGGCGGCCGTCAAGCCCGTCAAGGGCAGCAGAATCCACACGCCCCCCACGCTGAGCCACGAGAAGCGAAATGGCGCCTCCCCCGGCACGGGATACGGCGTCGCCAACGTGCTGGCGTCAGCCGAGGCAGGCGACGACAACCGGATGACTGGTGTGTTGCCGCTGCCGTCGTGGGCAAAGCCCCACGGAGAGGCAGAGCCAGCCACGGCAGAGACCGGCACGATCTCCAAGCGCTGATTCATGTTGGCGGTGGCGAAGCCGTGGTCGCAGACGGCGACCCGGCCGATGCCGAAGGCGCCGACGTGGCGGGCATCGACGAGGGTGACGGTGCCGCTGTCGAGGTCGGTGATGGCGAAGGCATCGACCGGCACGCTGCCGGGGGCCAATTCGAAGGCCAGTCGTTGGGTGAGCCAGGGGCCGCAATCGCGACGGTCCCGGGCCTCGACGGGCTCAAGCCACATGGCCAGCAGTTGCGGCGGTTCAGCCGTGGGAGGCGAGGCCGACGTCGACAACGTCGCAGCCAACACGTCCCGAGGCTGAGCCTCGACGCGGCGCATGATGGCCATTTCCCCAGCACCTTCGCCCGTGGCTCGCAACCTGACCAAACGTGACGCGCCACGAGTACCGCGCTCGTCGACGTCGACAGCAAACGGGACCTGCGCCGGGATGAGCTTGCCGTCGACGTTCCTGAAGCCAGCGATGTGGGTCTCGCCATGCAGCCAAGCACCATGGGTGCCATTGCCGACGACTGCCGGCCGAAGCGTTGGCCCGAGGAAGCGCGACGACGCGCAACCGCATAGCAACGCATTGGGCTTCGTTGACTTGACGGGTGGCTTGACCGGATTCTGCGTCGAGGCGTCAACTGGCGGCGGCTCAAGTCCTGCGCGGGCACCCGCACTGACGGCAACGACCGACGCGACAACCAGAGCCAACGACCAAACGGACCTCGTCATACGGCCTCCCGGCATTCGCGAGCGAAAGGCTGCACGTCTCAGAGGGGGACGGCCACGGCCAAAGTCGTGGCGCCCCGTTTTTCGACGTCGACACGGCAAGCCGAGCCACACGCTGGGCAGAAAATATTTGCGCTGTCGCCAACGACAAAGGGCATCGAGATTCGGCAAGCCGGACAGGCGACCTCGACCACGACCTGTTTACGGCGCATGACGAGGAAGATGACCAGGGCGATGATGGCGCAGACCACAAAGCCGACGAAGCCGAATACTGGGATGAAGATGGCAAAATACTGATCGCGCATCTTCTTTTGAAACGGCGTCAGGATGGGTTCAGCCTGTGCTGGCATGGGCCCGGTGGCGGCGAGAACGCCGTCGCCCACCAAGACCTCGGGTTCGGGGATCACGGGTTGCAGCGGCTGGCGGCTGAGCTTGCGCAGGCGCACGCCGTCACCCAGGACCAGGTTGCCCTGGTTGCAGACGGTTTCGTCCCA
>CAJBHN010000312.1 GCA_903952805.1 uncultured Myxococcales bacterium
GGCCCGCTCGAGCCTGCCCTTGCGGCAGCTGGTGCAGATGGTGTTTGAGTCGGCGGGCGCCGAGCTGAGCCTGCGCCGCATGGCGGGCGCCACCGGCGTCGCCGTCGAGACGACCCAGAACCACCTTGAGGCCTGCGAGGCCGCCTACCTCGTCTTTGGGGTGCCGTTCTTTACGTACTCCGAGCGGCAGCGGGCGAGCCACCCGAAGAAGTACTACCCAATCGACACCGGTCTGCGCCGCGTCGTCGTCACCCGCACGGGCGCCGATGTCGGCAAGCACCTCGAATGCGCGAGCTTCCTCGCCTTGCGGCAGCATTTCGGCGCCGTGTCGTATTGGCGCGGTGCCGGCGAGGTCGACTTCGTCGTGCAGCGTGACGACGGCATCGTCATCCCTGTGCAGGTTTCCCTGGGCGGTGCTCTCGAGCGACACCATCGGGCCCTTGAGCGCTTCTACGAACAGTTCCCCCAGGCCGGTGAGGCGGTCGTCGTCGACCACGACACCTTCCCCGCCCTCGCCCGCGGCGAACTCATCGCCCGGCGCTGACCCTCTTCGCACCGCTCACGTGGGCGAAGGAGTCCGGCTAGAGCGACTTGAGCGTGCGATTGAGCGCGGCGAGGACAGGAGCCTTGTCGATGCATCGAGACTTCGCTTCATCGTTGGCGAGTGTGCCCTGCCCCCGTCGACCAAACAGCAACGCGCAGCTGCGCCCATAGCCACACGGCTTGGTCACAGCGTACATCGTGAAATGAGCGTTGGCGCGCGTTTCGTTGACCGCGATGCACCCGTCGACGTCGCTGCGATCGAAGGCGATGATCTCACGGTCTGTCGTCGTGAACTCGACGATCTTGTCCATCGCATGTGCAGGCGCCCCTCCGACGACCGAAAGCCACAGCTGGTCGTCAGAGTCGGCGACGGTTGCGCCGGTCGAGTAGACCCCGAACTTCGAGCCGAGCCTTTCAGACGACCCCAGCTGGGAAAAATTGCGGCCGTCGAACGCAATCGTCGTGATGGTCGCCGGGTCAGGCGCAGACGAGCAGCCCGAGAGCAAAACGATGACAGCGATGACAGCTCGACGCATATCCACCCGACCTTGATTCCGAGGAAGATTTGATGCTTCGGCTCACGACGAAGAGTCGACATCAGTACAAAATCAGTACAAACTTTCTCCGTCGCAAGCAATTGCTGAGCCGGGCGGGGGGTGTTTACGGCGGCAACACGAAAACCGTCTGCAGTGGGCCAAACGGTGGCGTCACCATCGGCTGGTTGGTGACCAGGGCTTGAAGCCTGTCGCGGCGGGCCCGCAATTCGACATCGTAAAAATGGGACACCGTCCGGTCTTCGCGGGTCTGCACGAAGTCAGCGTCGGCGGTGTGGTATGCGGCGTAGCCGATCATCTCGACGTGCTGGCGCAGCTGGGCCAGCGCCGCGACAAGAGCGTCGTCGAGGTCAAGCTGCAGGGGCCGCCAGGGCACCATTTTCGCAACTCTCCAGGGGCTGAATCAGCCGCGATGGCGCAAACGCATTGCTGACGTCGGCCCAGCCATGGGCATCGCGCCCCACCATCTCCGGCCGCGGCACCTGGGCATGCCAGCCATCGCCCCAAGCCACGATGAAGATGCGCCCATCCAACGACGCATTGTGCCCATTGCCTCCCAGCGGCGACGTCGACGCTCTGCTGGCGGTGGCGGCCTGCACGGCGGGGGCCGTGCACAGGACGGCGGCGACGAGTGCAGCGAGGCAGCGGATGGATGACATGTGCTCCATGTCGCCTGTGGCGCGCGTCTGTACGTCAGCCCGCCGCCGGATGGGGGCAAACGCCAACGGGATGGCGCGCCTCGTCAGCAGCCCGTCCACCGGCACGATGGTGGCGAGGCACCATGTGCATCGATGGTGATTGATCTGCGAAGGTCGGCGTCTGATTGCCTAGGCTTGGAGCAGTCCCAGAATCGCGGCCGCCAACTGTTCGGTGCGGTCGATGACGACGGTGGCCGAGCGGACCTCGTCGGGCTTGAGGCCCCACGTCACGCCCACCGACGGAATCCCCGCGGCTTGAGCCACGCCGATGTCGGTGCCGCCGTCGCCGACGAAGACATCGACACGGCGCCCCAGGCGCTCGGCCACGGCCCGCAGCACGGCCGGGTCGGGCTTTTGACAGCCGAGGTCATCGGGGCCCACCACGAGGGCGAAGCGGCCTGGGAACAGGGCCTCGACGATGGGCCGCGCAAACACGCCGGGCTTGTTGGTGACGACGACCAGGATGTGCGCGTCGTGGTCGGCGCCGTCAGCAGCGAGGGCAGCGAGGGCTTCGTCGACGCCGTCAAAGGCCCGGGTCTGGCCGACGGGGTCGAGGCCGTAGACGCGGCGAAAGCGGGCCAGCACGTCGTCGACGTCGGCGTCAGCGGGCGGCGCGCCGTGGCGGCCGTGGGCATGTTGCAGGCCGCGCACCACCAACATGCGGGCGCCGTCGCCGACATAGGTGCGCACCGCGCTGACGGGATGGGGCGGCAGCCCGACCTCGTGCAAGGCCGCATTCAGCGCGTGGGCGATGTCGGCCACGCTGTCGACGAGGGTGCCGTCGAGGTCAAA
>CAJBHN010000313.1 GCA_903952805.1 uncultured Myxococcales bacterium
CACGTTGACCTGGTGGCCTGTCTGGGGACCAAAGGCCCGCATCAGCGCCAACACCTCGCCGACAATCTCGCCGGCGCTCAGGTTGCGCACGATGCCCATGGTGCCCGTCGCGCAGAAGGTGCAGCCCATGGCGCAGCCGACCTGTGAGGAGATGCACAGCGTCGTCCGGGGGACCTTGAGATGGGGGCGGGGCATGTGCACCGCCTCAATGCGATGGCCGTCGGTGGTCCGCAGCACCAGCCGGGTCGAGCCGTCACTGCTGGCAACAGCGTCCTCGACGGTGGGCAGGCTCATGTCCAAGACGCTGATGGCCGCACGCCCGTCTCGGCCCAGGTCGGGACCAGCGTCACTCCACGTCGACACCCGCTGCAGGCGCGTGAACAGATGGGCGGCGCTGCTGCGCGCGTTGTCGGGCAAGAAGGCGTGCAGCTCCGTCGCCGTCAGCGACCACGCCGACGTCGCCCCCAGCCGCTCGGGAGCGGGACGGACTCGGCCGGCGTCGTCCAGGACCGCAAGAGACATGACGTCATCGTGGCTGCTGACGCCAGGCCTGACAACCGGGCTGAGCCGACGGGACGGCCCCGCAGTGGCCACCGCTCGTCGCCGCTGTCGTCGCCGCTGTCGTCGCCGCTGTCGTCGCCGCTGGATCGGCGTCGTTCCGGCAGGCAGCGGCGGCCATAAAAAAACCGGACGCTTGCGCGTCCGGTTTGGTGGAGCTGACAGGGATCGAACCTGCGACCTCTAGAGTGCGGATCTAGCGCTCTCCCAGCTGAGCTACAACCCCACGGCTGATGCCTACACCTATGCTTCCTCTGTCGCGCTGTCAACCGTGATGGCGACCGTGGCGGGTACCGACATGTAGGTGTTCAAGCCGACATGGATGCAGCCGCGGTTCAGCGCTCCACGGCGCCGACATCGGGCCCTGCGCCCTGCGGCACGGGGTGGCCGTCAACGTCGGCGTCGACGGCGCTCAGGAGATCGCCGCTGTCGACAAATGGGTTGGCTGCGCCCAGGGATGCGTCGCTGGCCAGGCTGCCATCGGGGCCGACAGCGTCGGCGGGGCCAACGAGGCAGCGGGGGCAAGCGATGGCAGCGGTGGGGGCGCCGGCGAAGCCCACGACGTCCAGGCTGAGACCGCCGCTGATCCCGCCGGCACTCTTGATCAGGCTGTTGGCGAGGCGGAGGACCGTGTCGCTGTCAGGACTGCCGCTGTCGCTGGTGACACGGGCCACGGCCACGCCGTCGGTAATGACGGTGACGTGGCGCAACAGCCCGGCGCGGGCCTCGATGCCGGCGCCGCTGCTGCTGACGACGACGGCGCTCAGATCCAGGTGCTGGGCCCGCATGGCGAGGCTCTGAGGCCCCTGGACGTTCAGCCGCAGTTGGTCGAAGGCACCGTCGGCGCAGTCGACGCCGACGCCGGCCACCGTTGCCTCCACCGTGATGCTGCCGGCGAGGACGCCACCGAGCGCGGCACGGGCATGCAGGCCGGTGGCGCTCTGGCCCCTGACAGCAAGCATGACCCGACCGCCCATCGTGCCCCCGTCGACGTTGATGCCGACGGCCGTATCGCTGCTGACGGTGACGACGGCGCCGTTGACGAACTCGACGACGCCGCCGACCACGTGCACGCCGACGCCGTTGCTGCCCCCGTCAACGACGACCGCGCCGGCGATGGCGGCCACGGCCCCGGCATCCAGGCGCAGCGCCAGTGTGGGGCTGCGCAGTCGTGACGCAGCGTCCATTCGCAACACGCCGCCGTTGACAGACAGGGCCAACGTCGTCGCTGACACGTCGGTGCGGCCCAGCAGTTCGACGGTGCCGTTGGTGGAGGCCAGCCCGGCGGTGACAACGGTGTCGTGCAGTTCGAGGCTGCCGCGGTCGACCTCCACGTGGGCGAGGGCGCTGTCGTCGACGCGGACGCGGGCACCGCTGGCGACGACGACGTCAAACAGGCATTCGACGTTGTCGAGTTCGGTGCGTCGCTGCAGCCGCAGGCTGGCGCTGTCGACGCCAGCGGTCATGGTCAGATGGGCCAGTCGCGCGCCCGCCACCTGCACGGGCCCCGTGGCCCTCACCGTCGTACGAAGGTCTGGTTGGCTGGTGTAGGTGCCGGCTTCGTCGTCAAAGACCAGTCCGCCCTCCAGGCCCAGACCATCAGGCAGGGGTCCCAGCGGGATGGTCGTCGTCGTCGCCGCCACCAGCAGTGCGGGAAAGCGGTGGCGTGCGGCCGTCAACAGCGCGGCGTCGATGGAGGCAAACGGCAGGGTCGGCGTGCCGGTGCCCCGGGGGGAGCCGCGATCGACGTCGACGTAGGGACCCGCCTCCTCGACCATCACGGTCATGATTGCGGAACTTTCCAGGCCGTCGTCGTCGATGACCGAGACCGTGAAGCGGTAGCGGTCGCCGGCGGCCCCGGCGGTGAGGGGCACGATGGCTTCGTCGATGGCGGCGGGCAGCACGATCACCGGGTCGCCTGGATCCTGGGCCACGCGCCAGCCGACGACGAGGCCGGCGTCGGGGTCCCGGGCGCCGGAGGCGTCGATGACAAAGGGAGAGCCCGGCGTCACATACAGCTCGGCGGGCACCTGCACGATGGGGGGCACGTTGTCGGCGTTGGGATCGACGGTGACGCGGACGGCGTCGATGGCGCTGTCGGCGCTGCCGTCGCTGGCACTCACGTGAAACAGCAGGGTTTGCACATCGACGCCGTCGGGAGCCACCAGCACCGAGACGCCGCCACCACCTTGACCGGCAGCCAGGCCCAACACCTGATGGACGTCGACCGTGATGTCGTCGTCGTCGTCGTCGATCACCTTGGGCGCGATGCGAAAGCGGGCACCCGGGCGGACGCGCAGGTCGGGGCCACCATCGATGAGCGGCGCGGCGTTGTCGGTGCCGGCGCTGACGCCGATGGCCACCGCGCGGGCGCCGCCGCTGGTGCCCGACCGTCGGTTGTCGACGAGCAAGGTCAGGCGACCGGGTCGCCGGGGCGCCAGGAAGCGGGCCGTGCCGCCGGCGCGGTCCTTTGTGATGGGGGTGCCGTCGACGAAGAAGACGAGGGCGTCGACGTCGACGTCGAGGGCCACGACGGCGCCGGGGCCGACCACGGCGGGGGCCGTCACGCGCGTCGGCGTCGCGATGGGCGTGCCGGGCGGCCACAGGGTGATGGCGGCGCGGCCGGCCGTCCGCCCTGGACCGTCGTCGTCGGTGACGATGTCGTCGACGACAATGGGGCAGGGCAGGGCCTGGGCGGCCACGGTGAGCTGCAGAACCCCGTCGCTGACAATAGTGCTGAGGGCGTCGACGGCGCAGCGGGCGGACGCCAGCGGCGTGCCGGCTCCGGTCCACGGGCTCTCGAAGGTGACGGTGGCGCCGGGGGCGGCGGTCCGATCGGCGGGCAAGGTCAAGACCAGCGGGCCCGCCGGCAGAGCGTTCGATGCAACGACCACGTCGACGACCACCTGGTCGACATCGCGGATGGCGTCGGCGCTGGCCTCCAGCACAAAGACCAGCCGAGCCGGTCCCAGGGGCGCCACAAAAATCGGTGCCGGCGACGACGGATTGGACAGCACGACCAGCGGACCCTCCCGCTGGGTCCACGACAACTCGGGGTCGCCGGCGAGGGCCCGCGATGCGCCGCCGGCCAGTACGACCCGGCTGCCTTCGAGGACGACGAGGTCGGGGCCAGCCAGGGCCACCACCTCGGCGGGGGCGGTGGCGGCGCCGGGCGTGGCCGGCGGCGTGGACAGGAATTCGACCCCGCACCCCGCCCACGACAGCACCAACAGCCCCGTCAGCACCGTGACCACAACGGGACCCATCCACGTCCACACGACGGGGCCAGGGAGGTGAGTGCGGTGTTGGACGGCGTGTGACACCCCACGAGCATAGCCGACGGTGGCGGCAACGCATTGGCCAATGCCCGGGGACCTTGCGGCCCGGCACCACCTCGCTATGACGACGACGTGCAAGACACCCCACCACCTCCCGCTTCGCCGTCGCCGCTGTGGCTGGCGCTGGCCACTTGGTTTGGCACCGGGCTCTCGCCCAGGGCCCCCGGGACCGTCGG
>CAJBHN010000314.1 GCA_903952805.1 uncultured Myxococcales bacterium
CTGCGGGGGAGAGGGCGGAGGAGGGGCGGGAGCGGCAGCGGGCGCGGCGGCCGCGCCGTAGTTGATGTAGGGCAGCCCTGGTGGCGGCACTGGCGGCGGGGGAATCTGCACCACGTCGGTCCTCCTGTGATCATTTCAACGGAGATCGTAATAGCGTGTGATGTCTTCCAAAAGAAAGCGGCAGCCCGGCGCCGCGCATCGCCAGAGACACCTCCGAAGCCTTGAAGCCCTTCGCCCCGAGCTGCTGTGACCGACAAGACCCGCCTGTTCGAGCTGGTGACCGGCCGCTCGCCGCCACGCCCGGCTGCGTCGGCGCGCCAACAGGTCCTGCCAGAGGGCATGTTGAGCGTGTCGCAGCTCGGCGCGCGGATGAAGGACGTCCTCGAAGCGACCGGAGAACTCACCGTCGGCGGCGAGGTGACGGGCTTCAAAATCTCGTCCGCGGGTCATTGGAATTTCGACCTCAAAGACGCCCACGCCAAGCTGAAAGTGTTCATTTTCTTCAACAGGGCCCAGCGACTGATAGCCCCGGCCGACGGCGACCTCGTCTTTGTCACCGGGCAAGCGACGTTCAAGGCCGACTTCGGCGTGGCCCAGGTCATCGCTCGTACGGTGGGTGCGCTGGGCGATGGCGAACAGAAACAGCGGTTGGAGGCCCTGAAGCGCAAGTTGGCCGACGCGGGCTTGTTTGACGTCGCCAGGAAGCGTCCCCTGCCCCTGCTGCCGGCGACCGTCGGCCTGGTGACCAGCCGTGTCGGGCAGGCCCTGCACGACGTGCTAAAAGTCATCAAAGACCGCAACCACACCACGCACGTCATCCTGCGAGACTGCCGGGTGCAAGGCAACGAAGCCGCCGGCGACGTCGCTGACGCCATCCGTCGTCTGGATGCCATGCGGGTGTGCGAGGTCATCCTGGTGGTTCGCGGTGGCGGCGCCCGCGAAGACCTCATCGCCTTCGACACCGAACCGGTGGTTAGAGCGATTGCGGCCTGCAGCGTGCCGGTCGTCTGCGGCATCGGCCACGAGAGCGACGTCAGCCTGGCCGACCTCGCCGCCGACGTCCGCGCCGCGACGCCCAGCCAGGCGGCCGAATTGGCCGTCCCCGTCAAAAGTGAACTGCAGCGCCGCGTCGACGGCCTGCAGCGCCGTCTGCAGAGCCAGGCCCAGGGAGCCATGACCCGCGCCGAACAGCGCCTGGTCCGGCTTGAACGGCGCCTTCCCTCCCCCACCGTTTTGGAGCGGCGACTGGCAGTGCGCCTGGAGCAGCTTGAGAAGCGTTTGGAGCGACGAGCGCCACGCGCCCAACTCCACGAGCAGACCCAGGCCCTGGACCGCCTGGCGAGCCGCCTGCAGCGCCAGGACCCGCGTCAACATATGGTCGCCGCCGCTGCCCGGCTTGATGCCGCCCACGCCCGGCTCGACACTGCGGGAGTGGCTGCTCGCGACGCCAGCGCCGCCCGCCTTGACGCCGCCGTTGCCGCCCTCGACGCCCTGTCGCCGCTGGCCGTGCTGCGGCGGGGCTGGGCCATCGTGAGCGTGCCCGATCCAACATCATCGACCACGTCGACCACGTCGACCACGACGCGGCTCGCCACCTCCGACGACCTCCGGCCCGGCCGGCGCTTGCGGGTTCGCCTGGCCGACATCAGCGCCGATGTGCTCGTCGAGCGGCGCCTGCAACCAAGCGATGAACCAAACGGTTCATCGTCGTGAGCGGCCCCGACATCATCGTCATCGGCGGCCAAACGGCGTCGGGCAAAAGCGCCCTGGCCATGCAGCTGGCCCGCGACCATGGCGGCGAAATCGTCGGCGCCGACAGCCGCCAACTGTACCGCGGCCTTCCCATCGCCAGCGCCGGCCCCAACGACCAGGAACGGGCCGAGATCCCCCATCACCTCTACGAGAGCGTCGACCCCGCCCACAGCACCCTGACCGCGGGTGCATTCCTCGACGCCGCCGACGCCGCCGTTGATGACATTCGGCGCCGCGGCAAGTGCGCCATCATCGTGGGAGGCACCGGTCTGTACCTGCGGGCCTGGCGGCTGGGCCTGGCCGACGGACCGCCCAGCAACCCCGCGATGCGCGCTGCGCTGCAGCGAGACCTGCAGGAACAGGGGCTGGCGGCGCTGGTGGCGCGACTCCGCTTGCACCTTGCTGACGTCGACGACCGCGTCGACATCCACAATCCCGTGCGGGTGCTGCGGGCGTTGGAGATGGTTGACGCCGGTGTCGACCTGGCGAGCCAAGACATCGGCCGCTTGCTCGCGCGCCCGCCGCGCTCCCCGGCCACCACGGCATCCTGGCTGCTGGTGGAGCCTGAGCCCGCCGTCGTCGAAGGCGCCATCGTCGCCCGCACCCGCCGCATGTTCGACCACGGCATTGTCGAGGAGGCCTTGGCGTTGCGAGCGGCCCTGCCGCCCGACCATCCGTTGCTGGAAACCATGGGCGTCAAGGAAGCCCTCGACGTCGCCGACACCCGCTGCGGCGTCGACGACGCCGTTGCCGCCGTCATTGCTCGCACGCGCCAATATGCCCGGCGCCAGCGCACCTGGTTTCGCAAGGAGCCCTGGTGGACCCGGACGGCGGCCTGAAGTCTGCGGCGGTGCCTCAGGCTGCGCGACGAAGAGCGCCCCAGGCGACGGCCGCCGCCAGCAGGCCACCGGGCGCCAACAGCACGACGACAAAGGCCAGACGGCTCCGAGCACTTGGCGTCAGGAAAATGAGCGCGCCGGTCTTGTGGCGGGGACGAACGGCTATCGCGTCGTCGACCGAGGTCGCCCACAGCACAGCATTGACGGCGAGGTCGGCGTTGGCCCCGCGGCCAATGTGGATGTTTTCCACGAACGACGCGTCGGCGCCCACGACGATGCGGCGCCCGCCCCCTTCACGTGTGACGGCGGTGGGTTCAATGGCGACGAGCAACGGCAGGGGACCGGTTGCCCCCGTTCGTTGGCTCC
>CAJBHN010000315.1 GCA_903952805.1 uncultured Myxococcales bacterium
GCCATCGGCATTGCGGGCGTTGCCGTCGTCACAGGGCTTGATCAGCGGCAAGGCCCCCTCACAGCGCGTGGAGCCAAGGTCATTCAGAATAATGTCGTCGACCACGGGCTCGGTGGTGGTGCCAAGGGTCCAGCCCTTGGTGGCGATGAAGGGGTTGCCGTCCTGTGAGGCGAAGTGACCGCCGTTGACCAGGGAGATGGTCACCGTCGACGTCGTTGGACGAAATTCCACCGTGTAGCGCTGTGAAGCCCCAAGGGCCCCCGGGCCGTGGGGCACGGCAAACAGCTGCCGTTCTTCGCCGCTGATTTCGACGGCCACGACGCCGTCATGCGTGAACGATTCACGCTCGAGGCCGATGGGCGCATCAACGCCGCTGTCCTCGCCCGACACCCAAAAGTCGAGCAGGTACACGTGATTGACGTTCAGATTGCGCACGGTCTGGGTGATGCGAACCGGCGTGTAGCCGTCGCGAAACTCAACGCGCGACGATGACGCTGGCAACACCCGGCCGTTGCCGAGGAAGGTGGGCATGCCTTCGACGCGACGCAGGAACCAGTTCCCCATGAACAGACCACTGGTGCCGTCGGGTAACACGTCGCTGTTGGCCACGGTGCTGCCGCCCGTCACCCAGGTGCCGTACGACTCCAGCCCACCCGAAGAGGTCCAGCCAAGAGGCGTGGCGACAGGTCCTGCCAGCGAACCGGTCACCCAGAACACCTGAGCACCGCCAGGATGACCAATCTCGAAGCTGCCGTTCTGCAGCAGGTTGGAGGCCCGACTCGCCCGCACGGTGTCAGAGGAACCAACAGCCCCGGTGGCGGCGGCGGCGGGCAGCGCGAGCAGCCCGAGACCCGCCACCAGCCCCGCGGCCCCGGCACCACGACGTCGACGACCCACGAGGCCCAACAGCCCCAACAGCCCCAGGCCCATCCAGTGGCCATCACCGGCACCCTGGGCGCAGTTGAGACCACCACCGCCGGCAACCTCGAAGTCGGCATCCAGACTGACATCGCACGCATCGCCAAGTGCGTCGCCGTCGAGGTTGCTTTGGTTGCCGTTGTCGATGTCAGGGCAGTTGTCACTCTCGTTGACGACGCCATCGCCATCGCGGTCGTTGTCGAAGCGGTCGGGCGTACCGTCGCCGTCAGCATCGACGTCGAATGCGGCGTCAAACACGGGGATGACGACTGGCGGGGACGTGTTGTTTTCGCGGTGAGCATCGAGGTCAGTGAGCACGTCGGCGGTATGGGTCACCTCTGGCAAGGCCGCCTCAGCCACCGAGACCTCGAGCTTCACGTCGGGCAGCGAAGCCCCCCCAGCACAGGGGCCCTGATGCTCGCACACCACCTTCTGACCGCGCTCTGTTGCACAGCGCCACCCCTCGCCAACAAAGCCCGTCATCGTCTGCCCGGTGGGCAGCACGTCGACGACGATGATGGACGAGATGGTGGCTATGGCGCCCACATTGCGCACATGCAGCACGTAGTTGCCATCGGTGCCCACCGTGAAACTCGGTGGCGTGGTCGCCGTGATGGCAAGGTCGATGACGTTGGGGAGGTCGGCGGGATCGACATAGTCGGCCACGGCGTCACCATCGATATCATTCAGGCCTTCGCTGATGTCGGGAAAGCCGTCAGCATCGCTGTCGGTGTCGAGGTAGTTGGGGGCGCCGTCGCCGTCGAAGTCGTCGGTGCCGTCGACGCCGTCGATGAGACCATCGGCATCGGCGTCGGGGTCGAGCCAATTGACGGCCCCATCGCTGTCGGTGTCGGTCCCGACCGGACCCGTGCTGTCGGCGAGCTCGGTGACAGTATCGACGCCGTCGTTGTCATCATCGCCATCGAGCCAGTCGAGGGCACCATCGCTGTCGGTGTCGCCGAGGCCTTCGTTGGCCGTCGGCAGACCATCGCCATCATCGTCGCCA
>CAJBHN010000316.1 GCA_903952805.1 uncultured Myxococcales bacterium
CTGCCCCGTGTGTCCCCCACCCCGCTGCGCCTCACCCTGGCGCTGTCGCTGCTGGCGCAGGGGCTGGTATCGGCGTGCGTGACCGCCCCCGCCATCGCCGGCCCGTCGGCCTCAACGATGCCTGCACCAGAACCCGAGCTGGTCATGCTGCGGGAGCGCGTGGCCCGCCTGGAAAAGCGGCTCGCAGAGACCGATGGCAAGCTGGCCCTGTTGCTGGCCCGGGCGGAGACCGCGCCGCTGTCGTCGTCGGCGGCGGCGGCCCCCCGGGTTCGCGCCGACCGGCCCCGGGACACCGTGGCGTGGGACCTCAATCCTGCCAGGGACAGCGCATCGACGGGGGACAGCGACGGTGAGGGGGTCCGCAGCATCGACCTCGAGCGCTCCCGCCCCGACGAGGCCCTCGATGACGACGGCGCGGTGCTCGGCCTGCCTGGCGACGAGGCCCCCCGGGTCGCCGACAACAACGACAACAACGACGTCGCCGTGGTCGCCGACGACGCCAACGACGACCCCCTCGGCGCCCTCAACAGCGCCCAGGACCTCTACGCCTGGGGCCAGGGGCGCATGAAGGAGAACCGCTTCATTGAAGCCCTGGCGGCGTTTGAAGACGTGCTGGGCCGCTTTCCCAAGCACGACCTCGCCGACAACAGCCTGTATTGGATCGGCGCCTGCCACCACGCGCGCGGTGAGCATCGCCTGGCCATCGCCGAATGGCAGAAGCTGCCGGCGCGCTTCCCCAGGAGCCCCAAAGTGGCCGACGCCCTCTTTGGCATGGCCCAGAGCCATGAGGCCATCGGCGAGCCTGCCGTCGCCGAGGTGCTCTACGACGAAGTCGTCGCCAGCTACCCCGGGGCCGAGAAGCATCCAGACGCCAAGAAGGCGCTGGCCAGGCTGCGACCGGCTCGCTGACGACGACGACGACGACGACGACGACGACGTCTGCTCAGTGGCTGGATTCCGACAGGCCCGCTCGCTCCCACAAGCGCTTGAGGGGGGCCGGGGCCCACCAATTCCAGCGCCCCATCAGCCGCATCGTGGCCGGCACCAACAGGGCCCGGATGACGGTGGCGTCGAGGCCGACGGCCAACGCCATGCCGACCCCGAGGGTCTTCATGAACAAGATCTCCGAGGTGATGAAGGCGCCCACGACGACGACGAGCAGGGCGGCGGCGTTGGTGATGAGGCGACCGGTGCGGGCGAGGCCGATGGCGACGGAGGCTTCGTTGTCGCCGGACTTGACGTACTCCTCGCGCACCCGCGACAGCAGCAGCACCTCGTAGTCCATGCTCAGACCAAAGACGACGGCGAACAAGATGAGCGGATTGGTCGCATCGCTCAGGTAGAGGGGTTCATAGTGCAAGACGGTGGTGAAACGGCCGTCTTGAAAAACCCATACCAGGGCACCAAAGCTCGCCGTCAACGACAAGAAGTTCATCACCATGGCCTTGATGGGAATGGTGACGGAGCCAAAGACCAAAAACAGCACAAAGAACATCACGGCGCAGGTGAAGCCGACCATCATCGGCCCGCGGGTGCGGATGGTGGCCTGCAGATCGTAGAGGACACCAGAGACGCCGCCGACCTTGACGCTGACGCCATCTTGGACCTGCAAGGAGCGTAGCGCCTTGACCTGGGCGAGACTGATGGCGTCGTTGAACACCGTGGTGGACACCACGCCGATGCGCAGGCGTCGACCCTCGGTGATGCCGTCGAGCAGCAGGGCCAGGTTGGTGTCCTGCTCGGCTCGCGGGGCCCGCAACATGGTGAGCGCACGCGCCTGGCCGACGACGGCAACCAGACTCAGGGGCCCGTCGATCCGGACGACGCCGGGGATCTTGGCCATCTGCTCTTGCAGGCCCAACAGCACCTCAAGATGTCCATCGACGAAGGCCGGGTCGAAGACGTCGCCGTCGCTGAAGGTGACCACGACGTCGTGGGCCGACAACTGATGGGGCAAGAATGCGTTGTTGAGGGTTTCCATCGCCATGCGGGCCGGGGTGCCCATGGGCAAGATGCGATGGTCGGGCAACGACGGATTGAATCGCTGGAAGGGCAACGCCAGCATCAGCATGGGCACGACGACGCCGATGGCCACCAGGATGGGGCGGCGCATGACGCCCCGCGAGACCGCCAACCAAAACGTGCCTGCATCAGCCGACGACGCCTTCAAAAACGGCACGCGCAACGAGTCGACCTTATGACCCAGCAGGGCCAACAACGCCGGCAGCAACGTCAACGCCATGATCAGGCTGCCGCTCACGACGGCGAGGGCGCCGAAGCCGACGCTGCGCAGGAACATCTGCGGAAAGACAAACAAGCCGATGGCCGACGTCAGTACCGTCAGGCCCGAAAACGCCACCGCGCGACCGGTGGTGGCGCAGGTGACGACGAGGGCGTCTTCGACGTCGCGACCGCGGGCCAGCTCCTCGCGAAAGCGAGCCACCAAAAACAGCGAGTAATCGATGGCGAGGCCGAGACCGAGGATCGAAATGACGTTGGCGGAAAAAATCGACACGTCGGTGACGAGCACCAGCAGCCGCATGGCCGTCAACGCGAACGCGACGGAACAGGCCCCCAGGATGAGGGGCAGCGCCGCCGAGGCCAGGCTTTGAAAAATGACAATGAGCAGCAAGGCCGTCAGCGGAAAAGCGACGGCCTCGGCGACAAAGAGGTCCCGCTCGATGATGGTGTACAGCGCGCGATTGACCGGCGCGATGCCGCCAAACTCGACCCCCATGCCGGGCACCGCGGCCACCGCGGCACTGATCACGGGCTCCAGGCGGGTGAAGGCCCGCGACTTGTCTTCGTCGTCACCGCCCAGACTGATGACGAGGAACGTCTTGGACTTGTCGGGCGACACCAGGGCCTGCGCACCGGTCTCGTACACTGAAGCCACCCGCACCACGTCGTGATCGTGTTTGATCGTCTCGATGAGCGGGAAGACAGCGGAGATGACCTCGACGTCGTCGATGGTGCCGCTGCTGACCGACAAGATGGCCACAAGGTCGGCGTTACCCAGGCCCATCTCACCGGTCAGCACATCGCGCACCTGCCAGCTTTCGGCGGTGGGGTCTTCAAAGCCTCCCGAGCGCAGCAGCGGCAACACGCCCCGCGAGAAGAACGCGCCGATCGGCACCAGGAAGGCATAGATGACGACGATGGCGACCCGTCGTCGAAAGGCGAAATGTCCGAGGGCGGCAAACATGCTCAGGGACCACCGTTGTCTGCTGGTACTGGTACTGGTGCGATCACCGGCGCAGATGCGGGAGCCGATGGTGCGGCATTGTCGCCGTCGTCGTCGTCGTCGTCGTCGTCGCCATCTTCGCCGTCATCAGGGATACCCGCTCGGACCTCATGCCGCACCTCAACCGCCGGCGCGGGCTCAGCCAAAGCGGTGGGCGCAGGCGCCGCCGGCGGCGTGCAGCGGGCGACCGCGTCCTCGTCGGGAGGCAGCACGGTGTGGCCGGCGCACAGGGTCTGAAAAGCGAGCGTGCTGGCCTTCTTGACCAGGGGATGGGCGTCGTGGAGGAAGGCGCCGATGGCGGGAGCGTCGCCGACGCCACCGGTGTCGCCCACGTCGACCAGGGCGGCGGCGAGGGCATCGTGCTGGCGCGGCGTGCGGACCACCTCGTCAGCCAGGCGTTCCAGGGCCCGGCGACGACGTTGCAGCCGGGCCTCCTTGCGAGCCACGCGAGCGGCGCCGCGGCCGGCACCGGCGTCGACCACGGCGTCATCGGGGCGGCTGTCGTCGACGATGGCCGCCAGGGCGCTTGTGCAGGCGGCGACCACGGCTTCCTCGGTGTCTTCAGCCTGCAGCAGGGGGTTGCGACCGCCATGGTTTTTCATCTCGTCGATGATCCCGTCGAGCTCGACGACCGAGACATTGCGAGCCTGCACCACGGCAACGGCGGTGCCTTCGACATCGACGAGCATGTCGGCGCCGTGCTGCACCCGCAGACGACAGTCGGCCAGGATGCGGTGCTGGTGTCGACCGACGGCGGCCTTGACCCGAATGCGCACGATCTGCAGGTGGCCTCTCTTCAGGATGCCGATGCTGCCGATGGGATCAGTGCTGGCGCTCAGCGCGGTGGCGTCGAGAGAGGCCTTGAGCAAGGCTGGCAGACGGGCCTGAAAGTCGGCGAGTTCAGCGTCGGTGAGGACGTCGGCGCCGGCGGCCACGCGGATGGGGGTGGCGGTGTCGAGGGCGGGGATGACCACGACGTCGTGGACGGTGCCGGCGCGGCTGACGACCCGCACCCGGCTCTCGATGGTGCTGCAGGCGCCCAGCAGCACGCACAGCAACAGGCCCACCACTGCTGCCAGTGAGGGGGCGAGACCACGTCGGAGGATCGTCCCCATCTGGACGGTGACCTTGCTGCTGACGATGCTACGGTGGCCATTAATCATGAACAGTCCCGAGCGAGTCTCACACACCTGGCGCCTCGTGGTCGCCTATCACGGTGCCCGCTTCGCGGGATGGCAGAAGCAACACGGTGCCCGCACCGTGCAGGGCACCCTCGAGGAGGCCCTGAGCAAACTGGCGGGCGAGCCCGTCTCTGTCAAAGCCGCCGGCCGCACCGACTCCGGCGTCCACGCCCGCGGTCAGCTGGTGTCGACGACGTTTGCCTCGCGGGTCCCCGAGCACAAGATGCTGCTGGCGGCCCAAAGCCACCTGCCCGACGACCTCAGCGTCATGGCGGCCAGCATCGTCGCCGCCGACTTCGACGCCAAGCGTCACAGCATTGCCAAGCGCTATGTGTACCGGATCCACAATGCCGTCCCCTACGACCCCTTTGATGGCTCGACCCGCTGGCATGTCCGGGGGCGCCTTGACGTCGACAAAATGAAACGCGCGGCGCCGGCCCTGGTTGGCGAACTCGACTTCGAGTCGTTCCGTTCGGCCCAATGCGACGCCGCCCACGCCATGCGCTATCTGTGGCACGTCGAGGTCACCGATGCCTTGCCACTCATTGCCATCGAGGTGCGGGGCAACGCCTTTTGCCGCAACATGGTGCGCATCATCGCTGGCACGCTGGTGGACATCGGCCGGGGCAAGATCGCCGTCGACGCCATCCCCGCCATCCTCGCTGCCCGCAAGCGCGAAGCCGCCGGCATCACGGCTCCTCCCGAGGGGTTGACGATGGAAGAGGTCTATATGCCCGAGGACGCCGTGCGGGCCGGCATCCCCGACGGTGCCCATTTCCCCGGCTGGCCACCAGGCAGCGACCACGATCACGGCGCGGCCATCATGGCCCGTCGCATCCTGGAAGACGACGAGCGCGACGACGAATAGGGCCCAAGGGGCAAGCGTCAATCGCCGGCGAACAACCAAGACAGCTGGGTCTGGGGGCCGAGTTCGTCGATGACGTGGCGGCGGAAGGCCCGCTTGATGCGGGTGGCCAGCTGGCCCATGCGCTGCTTGGAAACGCCGAAGCGGACCCCGAGGTCGACCAGCGACGTGGGCTCATTGGCCACCAGGTGCTCGCGCCAGATGACCCGGTCTCTCTCGGTGTCGAGGGTCTCGTCAAAGCGCTTCATGAGGCCCTTGATGACCTTGCCAACCTCGTTTTCGGCGGCGTTGCGTTCGGGGCCGCGGTCGTCGCCGGCGATCAGGTCTCCCAGGGTGCTGGAGTCGTCGTCGATGCCCACCGGGGCGTCGAGGCTGGCCTCGCGGCCGTCGAGGCGGGCGACGATGCGAGCGACCTCTTCGGGGGTCTCTTGGACTTCCTTGGCGATGTTTTCGACGCTGGCGTCCTTGCCCTCGGCGAGCAGCTTGCGGCGCACACGCGGCAACTGGAAATAGAGTTTACGGCCGGCGCGGGTGTTGCCCGTGTGGATGGCGCGGCCGTTGGTCATCAGGAACTTCGTGAGCTGGGCTCGCATCCAATACACGGCGTAGGTGCCAAAACGAGTCCCCTGGTCGGGGTCCCAACGCTGGGCGGCGATGGCCATGCCGGCGGAGGCCTCCTGGATGAGGTCCATCACGTTGGTCCATGAGCGCCGATACTGATGGCCCATTTTGATGACGAGCCGCAGGTTGTGCACGACGAGCTTCTTTTGCGCCGACACGTCGCCGTGATCGCGGACCCTCAGCCCGAAGGCGCGCTCTTCTTCCTCGGTGAGCCGCTGGACCCTCGTCGCCTGACGCACGAAGGTCTTGTAGATGTCGTCGCGGCCGCCGCCGACGTCCTTGACGGTCTTTTGCAGCTCGTCGTCGCTGGGCTCGGAAATATCCTCCTTGACCCAATCGCCGCCGGGGTCGCCAGGCAGTGACACACGCGTGGCCCGCACCAACCCGGGAATGCCCACGTCGACGATCTCGCCGTCGCCGTCGCCCTCGGGGTCGCCACCGTGGTCGTCATGGTCGTCATGGGTGTCACCGTGACCCTCGTCGATGACGGGCTCCAGGGCATCCGTCTTGGTGTGATCGACCTCGCCAAGGTCGTCATCGGCGTCGATGATCGGCGCCCCGGACTCGGGCATTGGCTTGAGCGCCCCCTTGGCGGGATGCTTTTTGCCGACGAGGGCTGTTTCGCGTGTGTTGGCCACGACACCGATGTAGCGTCGTTGCGTCGCTGGCGTCCATGACCTGTCGACGTGGCACCGCCATGTGGTTCATTATCCTACATGGACACCTGGCCGTTCAACGCAACCCAAAGGGCACCTGGCGGGTGGCCTCCTGGCCGGAGGTCCGGTCGGTCACCACCAGTTCCGCCACGTAGGCGCCGGCAGGGGCATCACCGAGGACGACGTCGACGCCGACGGCTTGCAGTGGCACCGGTTGCCAGGCCGTGACCGCGTGACGGCCCAGATTCTTCTCGCCCAGCAGTTCCAGGGCACCTTGGTCCCCGACAGTGAAAAAACGCCCTTTCACGTCGAGTTCATGGTGAAATCGCCCACCTGCTTCGGCCGTGGCCTGCACGCCGTCGACCTCGAGGTAGACATTGAGGACTCGACCGGGGACCACGTCGCCGTCGGGCAATCGCTCGTACACGTGCAGGCCACGGTGGGGCCCCAGCGTGGGCACGGCGAGCCCAATGGTGAGAGGCCGTTGGCGGGCGGCCATGCTGCTGGCGTCGTCGAGAGCGGCGTTGACGGCTGGCCAGTCCCCGCGAGCAAGGGCGGCGCTGGCCCGGGAGAGGGCTGCGGCGACGACGGCGACGGGGCCAGCGACCGCTGGTGGCGGCGCAGCGACGGCGGCAACACCGACGAGCAAGCCCAGCGCCACCAGGGCACGCAGGCGTGAGGCTCTGGAGCGGAGCGAAGGCGAAGGGACCATGATGGCAGCGTGCCAAACCGATGGGCCGGCGTCATCAGCCAGGACCGCCCCTGCCCCCGCCCTTGTGGCGGTGCGGGTGCCATGCGACGACACCGTCATGACGCGCTCCGTGGCCTGGGTGACGACGCTGACAACGCTGACAACGCTGATGGCGGCACTGGGCTCGCTGGTCGTCGGCTGCGATGGAGCCGCCAGCACCGGCGCGTGTCCAGATCCGTGCGCCGCACGCGCCCCCGCCTGCGACGGCTGCCCCGCCATCGCTGAAGCCCTGTGCCTGGACGGCGGGTGCGTCGACGTCGCCGACCTCAGCGCCGACGTCAGCGCCGACGTCAGCGCCGACGTGAGCATCGACCGCGCGCTGGCTGGCGTGGTCGCGGTCACCATCGCCGTCGTCGACGGTCGCGGCGCCGATTGCGCCACCCTGCCCGCGCTGACTGAGAGCGACGCCGTGCTGGCCGGCTCCCGTGTCGACGTCAGCGGCGGACCGTTTCACCCCGACCTGGCCTTTGGGCAGGTGCCCGCAGGCAGCGTCCTCGTCGCCGCCGACGGCTTGAACGACCGCGGCGCCGTTGTGGGCCGCGGCTGCATCGCCGTCGACGTCGTGGGCGGCGCCAACGACGTCGGCGTCATCACGGTGTCGCCCTGAGGTCGCCACTGACCCGCAGCGTCATGCGGCTGGTCATCAGGCCAGCGACGGTCCTGGCGCTGTCCCTGGCTCTGTCCCTGGCGTCGTGTGCGCCCGCAGCGCCGGACCCCGACGGAGAACCCGCGCCCGCACCGCGCGCCGACGCCCTCGACGACTGCGCCGCGCTGGGGCCCGGGAGCTTGACGCTCACCGGCGTCGAGGCCGAAGCCGACTTCGACGCCGCCCTCCTCGCCGTCGACGTCGAGGCGCTGCCGCGTCAGCTGTCGTTGTCGAGGCTGTCGGCGTTTCAGCAACTGTTGGTGCGCTACATGCTCGACGTGCCAGAAAGCATCGACACCATCGACACCAGGGCCGCGGTCGATGCCGGCCCCCTGTCGTGGGCGGCGATGGCGGCGTTTTCCCCTGATGGCGCATCGGTGGACACGGCGTTTTTGCGTCGGGGGCTGCACCGCTTCTACGGCTGCGCGCGGGGATTTCCGCCGACGTTGGCTGAGTTTCAGGCCTTGGTATTTGACTACCGCGCCGAGCCAGCGGCCCAGGTGGTGCAGTCAACGGTGAAGAACCTGCCCCGACGCATATGGCGCAGCGCCGAACGCGGGGCATTTGTCGCCGAGACCCTGCTGGGCGACGTGGTGCGCGAGACGGAAATCATCCTCACCGATCGCCGCCGCGACGGCCGCATCGATTTCCTCGAATACAATCAGGGCGGGATTCTGGTGGGCGCCAGCACATTTGCCGCCGCCACCGGAGGCCAGGCCGTCGGCGCCGTCCCCTTCGCCTGCATCAGCTGCCATGGCACCAATAGCGTCACGCCGCCGCCGCCATGAACGCTGCCGTCGAAACACATTCACATCGAATATAAGCCCTGCTCCCACCGGCACCACGGGCGCCGGCAGGGAGGGGGCGGCGCCTCAGGGAACGACGCTGCACACGACGGCGTCGACGACATCGCCCGGCACGACGGGCGCCACGAAGGTCGAAAACAATCCGCCCACTTCGGCGTCGGCCGCTGGCGCTTCCCGGGCTGCCGGGCACACAAATGTCACGGCTGCAGCAGCGGTGCCGACGACGGCCGACGACAGCGCATCACGATAGACGCAGGGGATACCGCCCTCGCGTTGGCTGGCTTCGCACATGCGCACGACCGTCGGTGCGTCGTCAGATCCACCGCTGCAGGAGAGCGTGATCGATTCGCCCGGCGTGCAACTCTGCGGCGAAACATCCTTCCGCGCAAAGCCGCAATTGCGCTTGTCGCCAATGAGGAAACGCCCGCAGTCCGACGTCACCATGCCCCCCTCTTCCGGGACGTTGACGTCGACGCTCACGCTATTGTCGTCGCGGTGGTCGGGGAAAAACTCGCATTGAAAGCGGTTTTCGATGCGCCCATCTTCCGACGTGAAGGTCGTGGGCTCAAACAAAGGTGCGCCGTCGGCGTCGCGCTGCAGCTCGCCCTCACACAGGAAATCATCGGGATTGACCGTGAAACCCAGCGGCGCCGAAATACCCCCCGTGCTGTCGACGGGCGTGATGTCGACCCATTGGCAATCAAGTCCGGCGATATAGTCGTCGCCCCACCCCGGCGCCACACCCTGGAAATGGCATCCATAGGGATGGGTCATCGGCGTGGCCTCGTTGTTGAAATACCGGCTCGTGCTCTCGAGGCAAAAGGCCCGCTTGCCGCCCAATTGCTGCGTCCCGTCGCCGAAGCTGAAGCGACCGTAGTGATTGAAATGCATATGCTGGTGACATTGGCTGAACGACACCATGTTGTTTTCCACGGGAGGGCTGCCGGGGCCAACGTCCTCGATGGCGGCGGCTTGCGCACCGAGGTTTTGCACGGTCGCGGTGAACTGCAGCAAACGACGCCAGCCAGGGGCGCCGACGCAGCCCTCGGTGATGGCGCAGGAGTTGGCGGGGAAATACCGGTAGATGATGCGATTGTCGGCGACGCCCTCTTCCAGCGCGCGCAATTGGGCACCGCCAGGCGTTTGCTGACCAACCCGCACGTCATCGGCGCGGCTGGCGTCCCAGGCGACGCGGGTAAAGAGCACCGTCGTCTCGACGGCGCCGACCTTCTCCCGCAAGACCTCGACACAGTTCTGGTCGACGCCGACGGTGACATGGCAGCCGTCTTCAACCTCGTCGACGGCGGCGGCCTCGCAGGTGTCGTCAAAGAAGAGCCGTGCGTTTTCGGTGTCGACGCTGTTGGGCGGGAAATCATCTTCGTTCATGCAGGCAAAGCCGGTGCGCTCCAGCAGATGCTCGGGATCGACGGGCAACGTGAAGAACTCTTCGACGACGCCACCGACGACGGCCAGCGCCGCGTCGGACCGGGCCGGGCTGTCGGTGGGGGCGAGCAGGGTGCCGCTCAACGCGTAGGGAACAACGACCAGGTCATGGCCATCGACGGTGGTGCGCTCGGCGACACCGACGTCGAGGCGCCACTGTTCGACCGGCGGCAATGGCAGCTGACCCTTGCCCTCGGCGGCATCGAAATACAGATTGCGATACGTCAGGCGGTACATCGCTGCTTCGATTTGGCGGCGCGCACGCGACTCCCAAAACGATGCCGGTTTGGCGATGAGGTCGTCGACCAATCGCTGACGGGCCGTCTCTGGCACCTCATCGAGCAGGACACCGACCCGGCTCGCCATGGCGATGTCGACGAGCGCGCCCGGGTCCACCCGCGGGGTCGGCGGTGTCGACGTCGAGGGGCAGCCGACGGCCAGGCTGGTGGTGATGCCCAGCAGCGGCCACAATCGCGATGTGTTCATGAAATGCTTTCTCCGCCGGCGAGGTGATCCGGGGTCATCACGCCGGTAGCAGATCGATGGCCGCCCGAGAAATACCTGGGCACGTGCCAAATCCCGCGACGGGACACCGCACCATGGCGCAGCGGAGGTCAGCCACCTGGGTGTTCAAGCGTGGGATCAGCGGCCCAACGACCTCGGGACTCAGGCGCCGAGCAGCTTGGCGGCCATGCCCGGCATGATGTTGGCCTGCGCGAGGATGGCGATGGCGCCCCGGGTCAACACGTCGGTCCGGGATCGCTCGGCGGCCTCGCGGGCGACGTCGGCGTCTTCGATGCGGGCGCGGGAGGCGAGCGTGTTTTGGGCGCTTTCCTCAAGGTTGGCGATGGTGGAATCCAGGCGGTTTTGGGTGGCCCCGAGGGTGGAGCGCTGGTCGCTGACGGACTGGATGGCGGAGTCGAGGGCGGTAATCGCGTCCGATGCGCCGTCGAACGACGTCAAATCGACGTTGGGGGTCGCCAGGCCCTCAATCGAGATGTTGAGCTCCTGGTCGGCATTGGGGCCGACCTGGAAACGCGCCCCCTGAAACGATCCATCGAGGAGCTTTTTGCCGTTGAATTCGACCGCGCCGGTCGTCCGCGAGATTTCGCTCTGCAGCTGCGAGACCTCTTTTTGCATCGCGGCCCGTTCTTGGGGCCCGTAGACGTCGTTGGCCGACTGCACCGACAAGGAGCGCATCCGGTCGAGCATGCCGCTGACCTCGCCCAGGCCTCCCTCGGCGGTCTGCACGAGGGACACCGCATCGCGGGCATTGCGCGAGGCCTGAAACAGCCCATTCAACTCCGACGTCATCTGCGCCGCGATGGCGAGGCCGGCGGCGTCGTCGGCGGCGCGGTTGATCCGCAAGCCACTGGCAAGCCGCTCCTGCGGCTGCTTCATGCCGGCGGAGGCGTCGTTCACCTTGCGAACAATCGAATTGGCCGTGGTGTTGGAGCGGTTGAAGATCTGCATGAAGGAAGGATAGCGCCGCCAGATGGGGAAAACACCCCCAGACAGCAGATCCAGCGGAACGAGCCCAGCCGATGTGTCGATACCCCACCCCCGCGACGGCCTCCCCTGCCCGACAGACGGCGCCGACCAGGCAAGAGCACGGCAATATCGATGCGCGGTGGTGCGCGATGGTCCGTCGGGCCATGATGTCGTCGACGTCGCAGATGCTGGAGGTCAGGTGAGTCGCAAACGAGAAGCACAGCGGGACAACAAACGGACCCTGGCCCGGCAGATGGGCGTCAGCGGCCGGGAGGTGCCCCGGGAACTCATCGACAACGAGAGGGTCACCGAACCGACCCTCGCCGTGCGCGCCACCGTCGAGCACCGGGCGTCAGGCGGGCTGCTGGCGCGGCTGCTGCATCGATCGACTGGCCCCGACCGCCTCGACGTCCACCTGTGTTTGTGGTGCTGCAGCAGCAAGCAGGTCCGGCTGGTGCGCTCCATCGCGGCCCACGGCGTCGTCTCAGACCCCGGCCTCATCACCCTGCACGCCCGCGACGACGACCACGGCCATGCGGTCGTGCGCTACCGCCGTCCGGGCTTTTTCGTCGTCACCGCCCTCGTCACCATCGGCCGCAGCGCAGACGGCGCCGACGCCGACGACCGCGCGCTGCAGGCGGCCGACCACGTCGTGATGGCCGGCGCCGACGCCGTGAGCCTGCTGACGGTGGCGTCGTCGACGACCCCGGTGCCCATCACCGTCGCTGGCCTGTCCACGGCGCCGTCGACGCCACCGCTGCGCCTGCAGCAGGCGATGCTGGTGGCCCGCGCGGCCGCCGACCGCGTCAAGGAGACCGTGTCGCTGCCGCTGACGTCCGCCGACGGCCAGTGCCAGCTGCGGCTCGCCATCGACCTGCGGCTGTAGCCGGGCCCCTCAGCGGCGGCGCAGACAGACCAGGTGCTCCAGGCGATCACGACCGCCCGTGAAGTCCGGTCGCGGCGCCGACGCCACCGCGACCATCGCGAGCCCGGCGGCGTGCACCAGCGACTCCAGGTGGGCGGCGGCGTCGACGCGGGCGGTGCCCATCTGGGCGTCGCCCACGACGAGGACGCACAAGCCGTCGTCGTGCAAGACCTCGGCGAGGCTGGCCAGCATCTGCTTGGTCTCGTCGTCAAACGCGCTCGGATTGGCCCGGCGACGCGCAAAGAGTTCGCGGCGATCGAAGCTCTGGGCGTCGCCGCCGGCGTCGAGGCCGAGAAACGCCAGCCGGTGGGCGTGGTGGTGGGTGTAGTCGTAGGTCCCACCATACGGTGGCGACGTCAGGATCAACGACGCCTTCTTGCGGCCGAGGACGCCGGGGAGGTCTCTGGCGTCGGCGGTGACCAACGTCACCGGCAGGATGTCGTCGCCGACGACGTCGTGGAGGGCCTGCTGCTTGTCGAGCAGCTCGTGGACCTTGGCCTCGAAGCGCTCGGTGGGGATGAAGCGACCGACCCTCTTGCCGACGTCGTCGCTTTCGATGCCGTCAGGGCGGGGGATGCCGGCGGTGCCGTCGGTGTCGCCGCGGCGGTTGGAGACCTTGGTGAGGATGGCGGAGAAGCCGACCGCCAGCGTGTTGCGGATGCCCTCGGGGCCGCCGTCGCGGGGGATGGCGTCGATTTCGGCCAGCAGACCCGCCAGCTCCATCAGCGTGTGTGGGGCGTATTGGCGCGCGATCTCGGGAGAGACCGGAGCCCGCGACGGCTGCTTTTGGCGAACCCGGTCCTTGCTGCGTTCGACGACGCCAGCCAGCACGGTCGCGACCGCCTGCACCTGGGTCAGGGAACGGGGGCGGCAGCGCTCGGTGCCCACCATGCGCGACAGGGGATTGAGGTCGGTGCCGACAAAGGGGCGATCGTGCAGCAGGGCCTCGAGGCCGACGGTGCCGCCGCCGGCGAAGGGATCGACGACGCCACCCTGGGGCACCATCGGCAGCAGGCCCGACAGCACCGTTGCCGCGATGGTGGGATGCAGGCCCGCGGGCCAGGAGTGGAAGCCGTGCGGGTAGGGGCTGGCGAGGGCGTCGGTGGTGCTGGCGGCCTCGAGGGCGTCGTAGAGCACCGCGGCCATCACCGGGTCGCCGCGCTGGCTGGTGGGAGGCAGCAGGTTGGCCTGGGCGCGGCGCTGGCCGGCGACGCGGTCGACGGCGCGGTCGAGGCCGGTGTTTTCGTCCACGGCCCATCGTGGCGTCAGGCCGCCGGTGCCGGCGCCCCGATCGGCGCCCCGATCCGGGCCACGGGCAGGACCACGGTCGGCGCCGCGGGGACCACGGCTGGCAGGGGCGTGGGGGGAGGCCGCTGGTGCTCTTGGTGGCTGTCTCATGACTGCAACCGGGGATGCGACTTGGGGCGGCCGTGGGTGCGCGCCAGGACCAGCGCTGAAACGTCAATGGTGTCGCCGAGACTCACGGTGCCGCCTGTTCGATCATGGATGCCCCGCGAGGGCACAAAAAACACCTGTCGCGTGCTGTGAGGGTCTTGCCAATGCCAGTCGGCGACGACGGCGGCCCTCTGCGCGGCCGACACGCCAAAATGGGAGGCAACGGCGTCGCCGAAGCGTTGCACCGCCGCCAGACAACGCCCCTGCACCGTGGGGACCACGTCAAACAGGTCGTTTGGCCCCTTGATTTCGCCGGAGTCGTTGGCGGCCTTCATCGACGCCAGCTGGCGGGCCCGCAGCAGCGCGAGGCGGGTCCGATCGACGTCGACGCCGCCGATGAGGCCGTCGGTGCCGCCCGGGCCGTCGGTCGCTGTATCGTTGACGACGATGAGGTCGCCATAGAGCCCGTGCAGGTGCACCCGGGGCAGGTCGAGGGCGTCGGCGATGGCGAGGGCACCCCTCCAGCATGGCCGCGGGCTCCTCGGCGGCGTCGCGGGCGGCACCGGGCCCGCCGGTCACACCGGCCCCCAGCGTCGTCAGGCCAGCCATCCGCAGCCGCTGCACCAGGGCGGGGACCTCGACGGCGTTCATCGACAAGCTGTCCCAGGCCCCCTTGAGCGCCGCCATGACGACGGCCTCGTTGTTGGCCTGCTTGGGCAGCACGTATTGGTGGTGGCGCAGCAGCGACGGGTGCTGCTGCTTCATGAGCGCCAACGAGCGGCCCAGGGCGGTGGCCCTGGCCTCGGCTTCGGCGGGGCTGCCCTGGGTCAGGTAATGGGTGCCCACCAGAAACGCGGTGTCGGTGTCGGTCGCAATGTGCCGCAACGCGGTGTCGGTGGCGCCGTCGAAACCGGGCACGACGTCTTTGGCGCGGGTGCCCAAGATGACCCGACCGCTGCCGCCGATGGCCAGGGCGGTGGACACGCCGTTGAGCTTGACGTGGTCGCGACCAAGGATCGTCAGCGGCGCGCCGCCGCTGTACTCGCAGGAGAAATTCACCCGCGCCGGCACGGCCGCGCTGTGCCTGGTCGGCGCCGTTTTGGCGCCGGTCTGGTCGACGACCTCTACACGTTCGGCGAAGCCGGCGGCGATGCGCTGTGGCAAAGGCTCGCTCGAGAAAAACCGGGGCCGCACGGCCGGCAACGCCGACAACAGGTTGGCGGCGAAGGCGCCAGCCCCCCCCATGGCTTCCTTGACCGGCACGGCCTCGGTGGCGAGGACCCCCTCGAGAAAGTGGGCCTCGTCGGGGTCGAGCTGCAGCTGCATCGAGGCCCCGCCCCCCAGCGCCAACTGCCGCACCAACGACGCCACCAGCTCGACGCCATTGGTGGGGTGGGGCCACACGATGGCCCCCTGCCCCGGCCCCTGGTCGATGGCGGCCAACAGCTGGTCGGGAGCGCCGACGGCGATGCACAACGCCGACACCAGCTGGGGCGTCAACGACAGCTTGGCGTCGATGACCCGCGTAAAGCCCGACAGCACATGCTGCGACAGGGGCTGCAGCTGGGTCGCGCGCCGGGCCCGGTCGGTGGCGCGCTCGAAGTCCGCCGTCGTCACCCGGGGGTCGAGGCGTTGGGCCGCCTGCAATTCGGCGGCGGCGATGGCCTCGGGCGTGGCCGCGCAGCCAAGGACGGCGGCATGGGCCTGGCGCTCGCGGGTCGCGGTCCGCGACGAGGACGACGACGTCGAGGCCGACGACGACGACAGCACGGGAGGGTGGCGCCCCATGGCGTCAGTCGGCGACGTCGGCGACGGCGACGACAGCGGCGAAGGTGCAGTCGGCGGCGTCGACGACGGCTTCGTCGTCAGCAACGCCACATATCGCTGTCGTTGGGCCTGGATCGTCGACATGGCTCATCCTGCGCAAGGGACGGGGCGCTGGCAACGTCGGGGTCCGGCCGTCTCGCCGGGGCGGTTGGCCCAAACTGTCGCCGATCAGGCGACACCCGCGGCGACCCGCTCTTGAAAAGTCGAGCTAAAACGTGGCCTTGGCGCCGATGGCCGGGATGGTGGGCAGCCCGAGCCGCGGGGTCTGCTGGCTGAAGTCGAAGTTGTAGAGGGTGCCCTCCTGGCCGCGCAGGTTCAGCACGTTGACGAGGTCGGCGTAGACCGTGAGCTCCGTCCACGGCAGCACCGTCGACCAGTCGACGCGGACGTCGAGGGCGTGGAAGAACGGGAAGCGCGCCGACGCTTTGGGTGCGAAACGGGGCAGATAGCGGCCGCTGTCGGCGTCCAAGACGCCGTCTTGCACCGGCTGGTCGGGCATGCCGGTGGCGATGCGGTAGCGGGCCCCGACCCGGAAGCCCCAGGCCAGCGGCATCTGTCCCATCGCGCCCAGCAGGTGGGTGGTGTCGAAGGGGGAGAGGTACGGGTAGGGCTTGGCCAGCAGGCTGCTGCTGCCCTTGGCGTCGAAGCGCTCGTGGCGGGCGACCGAATAGGTGAGCCAGGCGTAGGCCCGGCTCGTCGACGCCATCCGCAGCAGGAACTCGGCGCCGACGCTTTGACCGGTACCGCCGCCGTCGACGGGCAGCTCACCCAGGCGGGCCGGCACGGGGAAGTCGCGGGAGCGGGTGGTGAGCCCGTCGCGCCAGATGAAAAACATCGTCGACGACAACGCCAGCCCGTCGCCGAGTCCCTGCTCCAGGCCCCCCTGCAGTTGCAGGGCCCGGGCGGGGGGCAGGTTGACGCCGAAATTCTTCATGACGGCGACGTCTTCGGCTTCGGCAGGACGGCTGGTCTGGCCGCCGGCGACGCGGGCCAGGGTGCCAAAGCCGCCCTCGCTGAGCTGCCACGTGCCCGCCAGGCGAGGCTCGATGTTCAGGTAGCTGGCGCTGCCGTCTTTGGCCTCCTCCATGACGCCGTCGAGGCGCAGCCCCGGCACGATGGTCACGCGGTCGATGGGCTCGATGGTGCCTTCGATGTAGACGGCGGCGGTGCCGCGGGCGGCGCTGGCGGTGGCACGGCGGGTGCGGACGCCGCCGTCAAGGTCGGGGCTTGGCAACACCACATCGCCGCTGTCGGCCAGGAAGCCACCGTAGGTCCAGCCGTCGGAGCGGACGGTGGCGTCAAGACCCATGACGACCTTGGTGGGGCGGCCCGCCAGGCTCTGGGTGCGCCAGGTCCACTCGTCGCGCAGCTGCAGATCGAGGCTCTGGCGATCCTTGAAACGCAGCCCTCGTTCCTCGTCGAGGGTGGCCCGCTCGTAGCCGCCCACCAATGTCAGCACATGGGTCAGGCCGCCGCCGACGCTGTGGGCATAGCGCAGGCTCAGGCGGTGGAAGTCCGAGTCGTTGTTGCGCAGAAACGCATCGATGGCGCCGTTGCCGTCGGCGATGTTTTCTTCGCGGTCGCCGCTGCCAAAGGCGAAGACGACGAACTCGTGGCCGGGGGCCGTGTCCCAGTCGAGCTTCAGCTGGTAGTCCCAATAGGTGGGGATTTGGATGACGCCGTCGCCGGTGCCCGACGCCGCAATCTGGATGTTGCGAATGGCGTCGAGATAGCTGCGCCGCGCCGAGGCGCCGACGGCGATTTTGTCGGTGATGGGGACGCCGACGTAGGCGCCGGCATCGATGACGTCGGCCTTGGCGACGCCGTGGACGTCGTCGGTGGGCAGCTTGCGCGTCTTCATGGTGACGATGCCGCCGATGCTGCGACCATAGCGGGCCGAAAACGCACCGGGCACCAGCTCGACGCTGTCGACAAAGGGGCTGTTGATGACGCTGGTGCTGCCGGTGAAGTGGTAAAGGTCGGGGATTTCGTAGTCGTCGACGTAGATGGCGCTCTCGTTGGGCGCCGCCCCACGAATGAACAGCGAGCCCTGCGACAACAGCACCCGCCCCATGCCGGGGAAATTCTCGATGGCCTTGGCCGGGTCCCCGTAGGTGCCGGGCAGTTCGTTGACCTCGCGGTCGTCGATGCGGTGCACGCCGCGAGCGACAGCCTCCTTGGAGCGGCGCTCGCGCACCGTGGTCTCGCCGACGGCGGTGGCCACCAGGTAGAGGTCGACGCTGGTGGTGTCGCGGTCTTTGCGCAGCACCACCCTTTCGACCAATCGCTGATAGCCGTCGGTGTCGACCTCGACGACGACCGCCGTGCCCCGCTGCCGGGTGTCGGGCAACGACAGCACGAAGGCGCCGGTGTCGTCGGTGACGACGGGGTCGTCGACGTCGACCAGCTGGACCATGGCGCCGGGGACCGGGCGGCGGGTGCCGGCTTCACGCACCGTCCCCTCCACCGACACCGCCAGGGCGCTGGATGAAAGCGTCAGCAACACGGTCAGGACGGAGACGACGACACGCATACACACACTCCGCGCGGTCTGTCGCGGCCGATCACGTCGCCGTCTCCGTCGACGCCGCCGTCATGTCAACGCCGTCACGTCGTGGCGCGTTCAAAACGTGACGAAGCGTCGCACCAGCAACGTCAAGGCGGAGACGCCGACGAGGATGGCGCTTAAGGCCCAGGCGTCGGTCACCCAAAACGGCACGGCCATGAAGATGACGCCGGGGACGACAAAGATGTACTGGCTGGCGGCCCGGGCGTAGCGCAGACACCCCATGCCGACGACCGACATCACCAGGCCCACCATGAGCGCGCCCATCGAGAAGCCAAAGAGGGTGGCGTCGACGGCGCCGGCCGCCGGTGCCTGGCCAAGCTCCGCATCGACGACGACGCCATCGAGCAGTGCCGACGCCGCTGGAGCACCGCTCTGGCGCTGCTGCAGCTGCTGCAGGGCCCGCAACAGTTGGGCTTCTTCGCCGCCGACGGGGGCCTTGGCAGCGGTGGTGGGAGGGTCATCTTCCATGGTGCCTCGTTCGGGTCACAACAAGCGGGGCGCCTGCGGCGTCCAGATGGTGGAGTGATGTAGGCAAAAAACCGACACCGTCACGCCACCCGAGCGCTGGGCAACAGGTGACGCCAGCAGGCTACTCCCCGGGCGAGCCACATGGTGAATCGGCTCGACAGCGTGCACGGCGGTGGCGGACACTCGGCGCTCGAGGCGGCCGGACTTGCCCCGAAAACGAGTGTGCCCGTGAAGTCGTCTGAGGTTGTTCAGCTCGCCGTCGATGGCAAGGGCCCCAAGGAGGTCGCCGCCTCCCTCGGGGTGTCGGTGTCACTGCTGTACAAATGGTCCGAGGGCAAGACCGGCAATCCCCTCGACCGGACCTTGGACCTGCTGCAGGCGACGGGGTCGACGGCGCCGTTGTCGTGGTTGTGCTCGCAGCTGGGCGGCACGTTTCTGCCCCGGCCCGACCCGGCCCACGTCGACGACGCCCGCTTGGTGGGCGAGACCCAACGCATGCTGAAGGAATTCTCGGACGTGCTGCAGGCGATGACGTCGGCGTTTCTCGACGGCCACGTCTCGGCAACCGAAGCGTCGCTCATTCGCCGCGAATGGGAGGAGTTGTTGCCCATCGCCGAGGGCCTGGTGCGCGCCTGTGAGCGGCACGCGAGCAGCGCGAGCAGCGCGAGCAGCGCGAGCGGCGCGAGCAGCGCCAGCGGCGCAGCCAAGGTCGTCGCCCGGTCCTGACGGCAGCCGCCCACCGTGCCGCCGACGTCACCGCAGGCGTCCTGGGCGCGCCGGTGCTGGCCCGAGCGCCGTCAAAGGTCACGACGCCAGGGGCTCCGCTCACCGGCACCGGTGTGGGGCGGCAGGACCAGGGCTCGGCCTCCACGTCGGCCGCCTGCCGGCCGGGGTCATTGGCCCATGGGCAGAAAGTACAGGGCCTTGGGCAATGACACGCCACTCCATTGCACCTGCCACACGGACCCTTTGCGCACCGGGAAGCCCAGCGAAGCGGCGGTTTCGCCCGCTTCATTGCGCAGCGACACCAGATCGACGGGATCGCGATCGACGTAGCCGCTCAGTTGCAGGTTGAATCCGACGCTGTTCGTAAAGAAGATTGCCATGACAAAGCCATCCGCCGGCGCCGTGACGGTATGGCAGGTTCCGGGTCCTTGTACACTGCCGCAACCCAGATTGTTGGGGAATCCCGGAGTGCTCATGATGTTGACCTTGGCCCCCATGAAGCCACCCGGCGTCCTCAGCGGAGCGTTGACGACGACGTTGCCTTGACCGGCCGCGCCGAGCGTCACATCACCAGCCGGGTTCTGCAGCGTCGGCGCCGTCAACGTCCCGGTCACCGCCGCCGTCGCGGCCGTCAGCGCCCCCGTCACCGCGAAATCACCGGCACCACTGGTCACCGCCGACAGCACCGGCGTCACCCGCTGCTTGCCCAGCGCGACAAACGCCCCCGTCCCCGACGGCTGACGCACCGCGATGTTCAAGTGCACGTCCCTGCCCTTCACGCAGGCCTCGAGGACGCCCGGAATCGTCACGGCGAATTCGCCGTTGGTGACGGGGACGGGGCTGATGGTCTTGCTGTCGCACACGGTCGCGGTGTTGGCGTCGACCATCACGTCGAACTTCAGGTCAACGCTGCCGGTGACGAGGACGCCGTCGAGTTCAAGCTTGCCGGCATAGGGAATGACGACGCCGTCGGTGCCACCGAGCGCCGCCCGGGCTGGCGACGCGGGCGCCAGGGACAGCAGCACGAAGGACAAGACCGAGACGATGGGCGTGAAACGCGAAATGGCCATGGCAGGTGCTCCCCAGGTCAGACGGCAAAACAACGAGAACCAAAAAAAGGGGGCGCCGACGTCGTCGTCGGCGCCCCGGGGCGATCCACGTGCGCCAGGCGCACGGGCGTTCAATGAGCCGGCGCCGAAATCTTGAATCCGGTGCCGCAGTTGCCGGCCGTCTCGCACAGCGGGGTCGTGGAGATGACCTCGGGCACGACGCCGCCCACCAGCCGGAAGCCTGATAGTGGGTTGGCAGGCACCTGCTGCAGAATGCCGTTGGTGGTGGCCGTGGAGCCGGCGCACATCCAGAACCCGCTGACTTCGCCAAATTCGACGCCACGGTTGGACTTGTCGTCAGCGTCAACCAACAAACGTGTTTTGCCGCAGCCCACTTCGCAGCCAGCGCCGGCGGCATTCTTGTCACAGGCACAAAACAGCTTGCCAAACTCCCGCTGGCTGTTGGCCACCGCTACGGTCGGCGGGCCGTTGGTATCTTCTGGATCCCCGCACAAGAAATCCCACTCGGTGTGCTCGGAGATGCAGCCGCCGGGATAGTCAACGGACTCGTCGTAGGGTTTCGGGCGCAGACCGATGAAATAGTTCTGCGTGGGGTGCCTCGCTGCATCGACCAACGCGTCGAACTCGGTTTTGACGCTGGCCGCGTTGCAGCTCATCACGGGGTCTTTGGGGTTGGCAATGCCATCAATGCCCGCATGGGACTCGCGGGCCGCTCCCAGGTCGCAGGGCATCAACGTGTAGTCGCCACCGGCCGGGTCGGCGCTGGTCAACAGGTCTTTGGTGCGCACCAAGGCAGGGGGGGGGGGAGGGCGGCGCTCGATGTCGGCGTCATCGGTGCTGGCAAACGACACGCACTTGAACTGGCTGTGATGGCCCATGCCCGGCCAGCGGCCCGTCAACGACGCACCTTCGGCCGGGAAGCGTTCGTCGTTGGGCAAGCCCGGGTCTCGACCGTCGTAGGCGATACCGCCGCCCTGCTGACACCCTCGGCCCATCGGATCACAGTCGTCGTACCATCGAGCGAAATCGGTATTGAATGTGTCATTGGCGTTGGGGGCATAATCGGGCTCACGGCCGCGCATGCATTGCTGCCAATAGGGCACTTCGCCGAAGTCCCCCAGCACGCCGCCATCGTCGTTGTAGTTCAGCCGCAGGTTCAAACCGCGGGGGTCGCCGTCTTCCGGCGCCCGGCGTTTCTCGGCGATCACATAGGTCCCGAGGCAACCGACCTCACCGGACGCGCATGGCTTGAAGAAGCCCCGATTGAGTTCGATGAAATAGGACATCCGATAAAACACCTGTGATGCCAGCGGACCAAAGTCCGGCGGCGTGGAATATTCATGGGTCTGCACCACGTCTTTGACGCCGTCGAAGTTCAAGTCGTCGTTGTCGTCGTTGCAGGCCTTGGTCAGGGGATTGGCCTCGGATGCGAGCAGCATGCTGCCGGGTGTGGGTGTGGGTGCCGAGTCGACACCACCGTAGGATTTCAGCTTGTCACCCGAATTTGCGCTTGCGTCGTAGCGCTGGGCGAATGTTCCTGGTTCGTCCAGTTTGGCCGGCTCAATCAGCTCGACGAAGCGAATGCCTTGGTCGACCTCAAACGCCGCCGACGGCAAGCCGTAGTCCTCCACAATGTCGGAGACGGTGACGACCTTGCTGCGGGCGACGTTGACCAGGCCGCCGCTGTTCGCCGCGTTGCCAGCAGCGCCGTCGTCGGTTTGCAATTCGAAGCGATCGATCTTGCGAATGGTGCAGGTCTGCTCCTGGGCGAGCGGGCTGGTGCCGCCATCTAGGCCGATGGTCGCGAGGGCGCCTTCGGTCACCCAACCGTCGCCATCGGCGTCGCAGGACGTCACCCTACCGTCGGAGGAGGACTGGAAAAAGCCCGGCAGCAGGTCACAAACACAGATATCGCCATCCAACGGGCGGCGTTTGTTGTTGTCGTTTTCGTCGACGGCGGTGCGGCGGACCCCGGCCTTGAGAGTCGAAAGGTCGTTTTCAAAGCAGGCGTTACAGGGGAAACAACCAGCGACACCTGCCTTCTCGACCTGGTTGAATGGACAGTTCTCGGGCACCCGGCAGGTGCGGTCGTTGGTGGGGGTGGCCTCGTCGCAGGTGATCGCGGGCGCCACGCAGGGACTGTCGGCGCAGGTTCGGCGGTCGATGCAGGTGTCGGTGGCCGCATCGAGCACGTGGCCGGTGTCGCAATTGCCGCAAGACTCCTGCAACGTCCCCACTTCGGTGTCGCACACGCGTCCCTGGCCAGAGCAGTCCAGACCGATGCAATCGTTGGTGACGCACAGGCCGTCGACCTCGATGAAGTCCACCAGGCAGTCGCCGCACAAAACCTCGACGCCGCCGTCGTCGCATTCGCGGCCGACGTCCTCGCAGTCGGCGACGATGCTGCCGGCCGCGGTGGGGTCGCAGCTCGGCACAGGGTCACAGGTCCCCAAGGTGGCATCATATACGAAGCCCGAATCACACGCCGGCAAACAGACCGCGTCGCCGCTGCCGCTGTCGTCGCAGATCTGGTTGGCGACGCAGGCGGCCGCGCAGCCGACGGGCGCCCGGCAGGTGGAGCTGTCGGCGTCGCAAACAAGGCCGTCGCCGCAGAGGGGGCCATCGCAAGGGCAGCCAACGCTGCCTGGCGGACAGCCCGGCCCGGCGTCGGGTTCTCCCTCACCTTCACCCTCGCCTTCACCCTCACCCTCACCCGCTCCATCGGGCGGTTCGGCCGGGCAGCCAGCGACGGCTCCGACGATAACGAACGACAAGGCCGTGATGAGGTTCTGTAGGGCTTTCACGAAGACTCCGGAGCAACGATCTATGGACAGGTGGGGAGTGTGGCACAAGACGGCGCAATCAGCGGTGACCATGTCAGCAGTTCGAGGGTCACCAAACAGTTTGGCCCGGCGCCCGGACCAGGAGGCGCAGGACCGCAGGATGGCAGGACCGACCGGGGCCCGGCAGGGGACCCGGCCGACCGTCGCCATCGCGGTGTGCCTCTGCGCACCGCGATGGCCACGGTTCAATCAACGAAAGTGAAGTCCTCGTAATAGAAATACATCTTGATGTCGGTCAAGCCGTCGAGCCTGATGTCTTGGTTTTCGAACTCGTCGCGCTGATTCAAGCCGAGCTCCCAGGTGGTGTTGATCAGCGGTCGATCTTGCAGCCTCGTGTTGCGATACAGCGACGGGTCATTGGCACGATTCCCACCAAAGGTCGGGTTGACGACAGCGGTGATCGCCGGGAAGCGATGAAAGACCAATTCCTGATCCAGCGTGCGGACGGTGCCGGTACCGCGGGCGGTGAGGTATATCCGTCCGACGTTATCGCCGAATGTGGTGCCCTGCAAATCAACCTCGACCCCGGTCAGCTTGTGGATGGCCGTCAGCGGTGAGGTGCGGTCGAGCTCGGTCGAAAACGGCACCGCGATGTAGCCACGCGCATCGAGCAGGGCGACGTCGCCAAGCCGTGCGCGGAAGGTTTTTTCGCGTTCGTTACCGACGTAGGCAACTCCGGCGGCGTTGACGTACGGGATGCGGAAGATGTCATCTTTCATCGACACGATCATCACGCGCGGCGACGGGCGACCAAAGCGCTCCTCAAAGGTCCGCAGGTCCCGCTCCAAATCGTTGACGTAGTTTTCAACGCTGTGTTCGCCGCGGCCGACGAGGCGAGCTTCAAACAAGTACTTGGTGTCGGCATAGCTTTGTCCCGTGTAGTATTCGAA
>CAJBHN010000317.1 GCA_903952805.1 uncultured Myxococcales bacterium
CCTGCTGGGTGAACGCGATCGCGGCTACGCCATCGCGCTGAAGAACCTCGACGGCGGCCGCATTGGCATCGCCGCCCAATCCTGTGGCATCGCCGAGGCCGCCCTCGCCGAGGGGGCCCGCTACGCCAAGGAGCGCACGGCGTTTGGTGCCCCGATCGAGAAGCTGCAGGCGATTCAATTCTTGATGGCCGACAGCGCCGTCGACGTCGACACCGCCAAACTCCTCACGCTGCGCGCTGCCGCCGCCAAAGATGCCGGGTCGCCGCGCACCGCCCGCGAATCAAGCATGGCCAAGCTCTTTGCCTCCGAGGCCGCCGGCCGCGTCGCCGACCGCATGCTGCAGGTCCACGGCGGCTACGGCTACGTTGAGGAGTACGCCATCGAGCGGCTCTATCGCGATGCCCGCATCACCCGCATCTACGAGGGCACCAGCGAGGTGCAGCGCATCGTCATTGCCCGCGACGTCCTCGCCGGCTGACGCTCCCGGGGCGCACGGAAGCGGCACCCTGCCGCGCGCATGGGTCATCGGCGCGGAGGCTGCCAAAAGGCTCAGCGCGACGGCCCGCCGCCCGACATGCTACGACGACGACATGCAGCGGCGTTCCTTCCTCAAAGTCGGTCTGTTTGGCGGTCTGCTGTTGGCCGTCGGCGCGGGCCTTGGCCTCGGCTTGCGTCAGGGTGACCGCTCGGTGCGCCCGACGCGGGCCCTCAACGTCATCTCCGAGGCGGCCTTCCCCGTCCTCGTGGCGGTCGCCGCGCGGGTCACTCGCGGCACGTCGGCCAGCCCGGTCGAGATTGCCCAGCGCGTCGACGAAGCCCTGCGCTTTGCGCCCCGCCAGAGCCAGCAGGATCTCGACCGGGTACTGCTGTTGCTCGAAAACGCCCTCGGCGGGCTGCTGCTGCGCGGACAAGGCACGCCCTTCACGCTCCTCGACGAGGGCGACCAGGATGCGGCCCTGATGGCCTGGCGCGACAGCAGCGTGGGCCTGCTGCGCGGCGCCCACCATGGCCTGCGCAAGCTCTGCCTCGCGGCCCATTACGCCAGCGCTGATTGCTGGGCCGAGGTCGCCTACCCCGGGCCCAGCCTCACCAAGACCGTGCCGCCGCCGATGTCGGCGCGGGCCCCCCTCGCCGTCACCGAGGCCCCATCGGCCGAAGGAATGCCCTGATGAAGACCTTGCTGCCAGGAGTCACCGAGGCCCAGACCCTGAACGACGACGTCGAGGTCGGCTGCGACGTCTGCATCATCGGTTCGGGGCCAGGTGGTGCGGTCACCGCCGCCGTGTTGGCGCAGGCGGGTTTGTCGGTCGTCGTCGTCGAGGAGGGCGGCTACTTCACCAAGGCGCGCTTCCGCCAACGCGAAGATGAAGCCTACCCCTACCTGTACCAGGACGGCGCCCAGCGCACGACGGCCGACCTCGCCATCACCATCATGCAAGGCAAGGCCGTCGGCGGCGGATCGGTCGTCAACTGGACGACGTGCTTTCGGACCCCCGACGACGTCGTCGACGGCTGGCGGGCCAAGCACGGCATCAACAGCGTCGACAACGCCTCCCTCAAGCCCCACTTTGGCTGGGCCGAGGAGCGCTTGAGCGTCAACCAGACGCCGCTGGAGCTCGTCAACAAGAACAACCGCACGGTGTGGGACGGGGCCACCGCCCTGCGCCACGACGTCGACACCACCCACCGCAACGTGTTGGGGTGCGCCCAGACGGGCAATTGCGGCCATGGCTGTCCCATCGACGCCAAGCAGTCGATGCTCGTCACGTGCATCCCCGACGCCATCAAGGCTGGGGCTTCGGTGTTGTCCCGCTGCCGCGTCGACAAGGTGGTCTACGAGGGCTCCCGCGCCGTCGCTGTCGTCGGCCACGCCATCGATGCCTTTGGCCTGGGGCGTACCGGCGTCGCCATCACCATCAAGCCGCGTACCGTCATCGTCAGCGCCGGCGCCATCAACTCGCCAGCCATCCTGCTGCGCTCAGGGACTCCCAACGACAACGGTCGCCTCGGCAAGCGCACGTTTGTGCATCCCGTCGTCGCCAGCATCTCCCTGTTCGACAAGCCCATCGAGGGCTGGAAGGGCGCGCCCCAGAGCGTGGCAAGCCACCACCACGCCCGTCGCGGCGAAGAGGTCGGCTGGTTCCTCGAAGCCGGCCCGGTGCACCCCATGTTGTCGTCGACGGCGATGCCGGGCTTCGGCGCTGGGCACAGCGGCGCCATGAAGCAGTTGGCCAACGTCGCCGCCCACCTCGCCATCACCATCGATGGCCACCACGACGACGTCGTGGGCGGCACCGTCACCGTCAACAGCGACGGCGCCCCCGTCCTCGACTACCCGATCGTGGAACGGCAATGGCGCTCCTTCCGCGACGCCCAGAAATCGATGGCCCAGGTGGGCTTTGCCGCCGGCGCCAAGGAAGTCTGGACGGGGCACGATCCGCCGCTGCACATGACGTCACTCAACGACGTCGCTCGCGTCGACACCATGCCGTGGGCCCCGTGCCGGGTCGGGATTTTTTCTGCCCACCAAATGGGCGGCTGCATGATGAGCGACGACAAGAAGCTCGGCGTCGTGCGTGCCGAAGACGGTCGCCATCATGAGGTCGACAACCTCCACGTCATCGACGGCTCGCTGTTTCCGACCTCCGTCGGCGTCAACCCGCAGATGTCCATCTACGGCCTCTCCCATCTGCTGGCCACGCGCCTGGCCCACACGCTGAAAGCGTGAGCATCGCTCGCGACGTCGACGATGGCGCCCGCCTGGTGGTGCGCGCCAAGCCCCGCTCCAAGAGGGAGGGCGTCGAGTTCGACGAAGCTGGCGGCACCGCGGTCGTCGTCGTCCGCATCAACGCCCCTCCTGTCGACGGCAAGGCCAACGAGCGGGTCCGCGAGGTGCTCGCGGCGCTGTTGGCGGTGCCGCGCTCGCGGGTTTCCATCGTGCGTGGTGAAAGCGCTCGCGAGAAGGACATCGCCGTGGCCGGCATGAGCGCGGCTCAGGTCGAGGCGCGGCTGCGAGAAGCCTGCTGATGGTCCCATAAGGCGCTCAACGTGGCGCCGCGGGCTCGTCAGACCGTGCGCCGCGCCTTGCTCTCGCCCTTGGCGCGGGCCAGCCTTTGTCGTCCCAAGCCAAGAATGTTGTCAGCGGCCAGGTGGAAGCGGTCGACGACTTCACCCGACCGTGACGACTCATTGAGGGAGAACTCGCTCGTGATCGACGAGGCGTTGCCCACCTGGGAAAACGAACTATCGACGGAAAAGTCGCCGCTGCCAGGTGTTCGGGGCGACGCTGGCTCCGCGTCGGTTTCGGCAAGGCGGAGTTCTTCGATGCCGGCAACGCCAACCGACAGCGTGACGGGGATCTGCACGTCGTCGAAACCAAAGGCGGTCTCGCCAATCATGCGCAGCAGCCGCTTCCCGAGGTATTCGGCGCCCTCTTTGCTGATTTCAGGGGTGACGAGGGCGAACTCGCCTCCGGCGGTGCGGGCCAACAGGTCTTCCCGGCGTATCCGGCGGCCCAAGCGCTTGCCGAGCTGGGACAAGACGGCGTCGCCGGCCAGGTGGCCGAACTCCTCATTGATGCGAGCGAAGTCGTCGACGTCAAACACCAGCACCGACAGGGGGCGTCCGTAGCGCACAGAGCGGCTGACTTCTCTGATCAGGTGCTCACGCAGGCTGCGTGCGTTGTAGCAGCGCGTCAGGCCATCGACGGTGCTGAGGCGGTGAATCTCCTCGTAGTAGGCCGCCTCAATGTCGTCGGTGGACAGGTATTTCAAGATCGTGCGACCAACCTTGATCAGGTCGCCATGGGTGAGGGTCCGTTCCTGGATGGGGTCGTCGTTGACATAGGTGCCGTTGGTGGAGCCGAGGTCGGAGACCAGCACACCGCTCTCGGTCAACACAATACGGGCATGACGACGAGAGACGCTTTCGTGGTCGATTTGCAGTTGGGCCTGGGACGAGCGGCCGACCACCATTTCGCCTGCCGTGAGGGGATGCTTGGTACCCAGTTGTTGCCCGTAGATGACGACCAGGCACGCATCAGCTTTGGGGCGACGATCCCCGATCTTGCTGATGACGGTGACCACAGTCTTGCGTCTCACGTTCACGAAGCGACTCCGAACGGGCTGAAGCCCACATTACACTCATCCACAGCACCAAAGAGGGGATGCGCGCACACATTCGACGACACCAATCAGACCGCCACCGCCAAACCTGCTGCTGACATTGCCGAGCCACGTGATGACGCTCACGTTATCAACGCGATAGCGGAGGGGGAAGCCTTGGCCCCCGCGGACACTGAAAGAATCTGATGTCCCGTCCCAATGCCGACTGGAGTCTGTCGCTGGTGTCTCAGGAGCCACGGTGGCTTCATCCGGTCGCGCGAATCACCGGCAGGTCGCGGTCAAGCTCTCGCCGACCAGGAGCAGGGGCAAGGCTCCGTCAAACCTCCCGACCGCACCGCCGATGAAGCCCTGGTCGCTGCCCACCACGACCTTGATGTGATCGTCTTTGGCGACCGCTGCGTCGATCCCGATCTCGACGGTCCCTGCCGCCGGCACCGTCAGCGTGGCACCAAGACCGGCCAGGGTGCCCACCGCGATCCGCACCTGGAGGGCCTTGCTCGATTGCAGCAGCCGACGCCAGCGAGGCTTGAGCTCGACGCGGCACGCGATGGCAGACAGCTGCGCCGCCTCGCGGTGCCGGAGCGTCAGGCGCGCTTGCACCGCGCTGGCGTCGAGCCGTTTGGCGACGTCAATCATGGTGGTGATCCCCGAAGCGGTGGCGGACTTGTCGACGCCGTCACCGGTTGGCGGGGGCACGAAAGCGGGGGGCACGGTCGTGGTGAGGACATCGACATCGATGGCGCAGGGGGCGCCTGCTTTTCCCAGGCCGACCGCCATATGGGCCGTCACCGTCGTCGTTGTCGGCGACAGCAATACCAGCCGACGACACGGGACCCCATCAGCCACGATGCAGCGCTCGCGCAGCCGGTCGGCCAGCTCGACGATGCGAAGGCGTCGCGCGGCTCGGGAGGCGTTGATGCTCGCGACGGCGGCGGCGTGGTCGTCTCTGATGCGCTGGGCGGCCCGGTTCCAGGGTTCGGGAGGCAAGATGGCCTCGCCTGGCAGGCGCGGATCGTTCGCGGTCGCCGCTGACGACGACGACGACGACCTGGCGGGGAAGGCTTCGGACGAGGCACCAAACAGGTCCAGCGGGATGCGCATCAAGCCCGAACCCACGTCGCCCATGATGCGAAAGGGCAGCACCACCAGGTCGACCAGGGCATTCAACAGACCGCTTCGCGACGACGACCGCCTTGGCGATGGGTCCGGTGCCGCCGGCATCACCAGGGGCCCAGGCGGCAGGCTCGGCGGGGCGGGGGTGGGCAGCGGCATCAATGCCTCATCCAACACGGCCACCACCTCGCTGTCGTCGTTGATGGCCCCGCTGATGTCCCGTTCGTGCAGGACCATATCCGCCGGTGCCTGCCATGACAGCCAGCCGAGGCGGAGGCTGGCTCCGGGGCGCAGGCTTTCGCCGAGGAGGTCAACCGCGTCGTCGACACCAATGACGTCGATGTCGAAGGCGATGCGGGCAACCACGGCCTCTCGCAACAGGTCCGCCTCGGGGCCAGCGCGGTCAGGCCCGTCCTGCGCTTGATGCAGACGACACGCGTCGCCCAACCGGTTGTCCCTGATCAGATCCTCGACGGAGGCACAGCCCGCTGTCGACGTCAGCAGCAGCAACAGCATCAGCCACCGGCGCGGCTCCGTTTGCCGACGCATCTACAGCCCTGGAGGGCGTGGCAGGGGCTCATCGAAGACGACACCGCGAGTGCGTTGAGCGCAGCCAATCATTTTGTACAGCAGGCGGGCGCCGACGTTGGCGTCCCAGCAGTCGGCGCGGGCGTCGTCGTCGTCGGCTTCGCCGGGAGGGGCCACTTCGACGAGGTCGAGGCCGACGACGCGCTTGCCCGACTGCGACAGCAACACCAGCACCGACACCAGCTCGTCAAACGACAGGCCACCGGGGACCGGCGTCCCGGTCGAGGGGCAGAGCACGGGGTCGAGGCCGTCGATGTCGAATGACAAATACACGTCGTCGGGGAGGGCTGCGACGATCGCCTGGCTGGCCTCGAGGAAACGGCCGCGCAAGCGTGCGTCTCGCAGTTGGCTGTCGAAGTACGTCGTGATGCGGCCGGGGTTGTCGCGCACCAGGTCAAGCTCGCCACGGGAGAAGTCGCGGATGCCGAACTGGACGAGTCGGGCGGTGGGCACGGCGTCGAGCACGTTTTTCATGATGCTGGCGTGAGACCAGCGAAAGCCCTCGTAGGCGTCACGCAGGTCAAGGTGGGCGTCGAGGTGCAAGATCCCCAGCGGTTTGTCGCCGAGGTGGCGGGCGCAGGCGACGATGGCGCCCAGGGGCACCGAGTGGTCACCGCCAACGACGACCGGGAGTTTTCCCCGGGCCAGCAGGTCGGCCACGCGCTCGTGCACGTGGGCGTTGACGCGGTCGCCCGCGGCGTCGACGGCGGCCAGGTCGGCGCGGTCGGGGACGACGCCGGCGGTGTGGGCTTCGATGACGCGGGTGGCCGCGATGCGGGTGTCGTCGTTGAGGGCGACGAGCCACGCCGGCGCGTCCTCCATGGCGATGCCACAGCGGTAGACGTGGCCCATATCAGCGTCGAGAAGATCGACCTGGTGGCTGGCCAGGGCGATGGCCGCCGGCCCGTGCATGGTGCCAGTGCCAAAGCTCACCGTCGCCTCAAAGGGCACGGGCACAATGATGGCGGAGGCGTCGTCGAGGGTGTCAGGCAGGCCGTAGGGGCCGGCGGCGGCGAGGGCGGGACCATCTGGATCGAACGTCATGGACGCGGTGTGCCTGCCACGAACGCCCGCGGCAAGGTGGGGCGATGTGGGGGCATTCGTGGAGGCGATGTTGCGGCGGCCCGTGCTCAGGGAACTGCCGGAGCCGGCACGCGGTGACACTTGATGCATTCGGGTTTCGGCGGGTGGTTTTTGGGCAGGCAACGACCCGCGACGCCGCAGGCGTGGCTGGCGGGGTCATCACCCGGGCTGCCATGGCAGGTCTGGCAGCTCGTGTTGACACGCTTCTCAACGCTGCGTTTGTCGAGCTCCACGCCGGGCAGCATGGCTTCGGCCAGGCCTGCTTCACCCACCACGCCGACCAGCTCACCCTTCAGATTGAGCTGCAGGCGATGTGGGTCTGTGTGGGGCATGGTGGGAGGCTTCCCCTGCCGGCCCAGCGCGATGAAGGTCGCCAACACGCCGCCGACGATGGCGAAAAAGAGCGCGGTACGAAGGGCGGTATTGCGAGGCGCCGGGGCCGGGGCGACGAGGTCATCTGGTGCGTGGGCCATGGCGTGGCATGCCAACCAACAGCCCTGCCGGCAATGCCCCATGGCGTCTGCCTACCAGGGCAGGCCGATGGCCGGTGGCTCGGTGCCGGCGACGACGGCTGCGACGACATCGTCGTGGACGACGACGCGACCTGCCAGCCACACCTCGCCCAGTTCGGGCCGCAGCGTGATGGGGTCAAACATGGCCCTGTGCGTGTCACCGCGACTGAGGCGGACGATGGCGTCCACCGGGCCCGAGATGATGTGGGGCACCACGGCGATTTCCACGACGCCGTCGCTGAGTTCAATCTGCAGGCTGTCACGCCCCTGAGGCCCCGGCGCCGGGACCACGCGGCGAACGACTCCGAATGGCACACAAGGGTCGCCGGGATTGTCGGACGAACGTTCCACCTCGACGACGGCATCGATCCCACGAAAGCCACGTTCGATGGTCAGGGGCCAGCCATCAACGATGTCCGCATCGCTCGGTGGTCGCACGCGCAAGGTGGGGGGCTGCGTTGGCGCGCAGCCAGCACCAGGGAGACAGACCTCGCCCGCATCGCAGTCGTCGTCGCTGGCGCAGACGACGCAGCTGCTGCTCGCGCCGACGCCGATCACACCGCCGACGAATCCGGCCACGATAAGAGGCAAGATGCGTCGTGGTGCCGGGGTGTGTTGAACGCTGGGATTCAGCATGGTCAGTCACATCGGTGATGGTCATGGTCCCCACCGAGCGCGCCACCAGCGTCAAGTGGCCAACGGTGGGCAAGAGTTCGAGCCCAACACCGCTGGCGCCGCCATCGACAGGCACGGCGACGGCAGGACTCAGGGGGTCCGACGAGTACAACAACAAAGCAGCGTCAAGGGCGGCCCGTCCCTGACGGGGAGCGAAGCGGATGACGGCGTCGACGGTGTCACCGGCGGCCATGGCCAGTGGCAGTTCAGCATCGACATCGACGCTCAGGTCGTCGGTGGGCGACAGCACCTGCACGCTGTTCAGGCGCAACACGCCGGTGCCGGTGTTGCCGATGGTGACCCGGGCCGTGTCGACGCTGCCGACGGCTCCGAAGTCGACGGAGCGAGCCCAGGTTGCTTGCATTCCATGGGCCGCGCCGCTGGTGCATTGGGACGCGCGAGCAGGTTTTGGTGCTGCTCACATTAAATCGCATTGTGTTCATAATGAGCAGCCAGGCCGCGATTGAGCCCTTGCTGGGCCGGCATCACGCCTCGGTCGCCCAATCCCGTGTTGCGAAAGCCGGCCGGGTCGTGTTCTTGTCCGCCGCCGTCGACGGGGCTCCGTCGCTGAGAGGAGCGCATGCAAGAGGTCGAGATCATTGGCACCTTCGACAGCGAAGAAACCGCGCGTATCGTCGCGAAGGCGCTCAACGCTTTTTTTGTGTGGTTGATGGAGGGTGACCGCTCCGAGGACGTTCCCGCCTTCTTCGAAGACTTTGGTGTCACGACCGAAGACTTTGTGGTCGACGAGGATGACATTGACTGGCCAGAGGCCCCGCGAGCCAGGGTCCGCGGTCCCAAAATCAACATCACCTGCGAGACCAGCCAAACCCCCGACGCCTTCCAGGAGTTGCTGGAATCACTGGGGGCCTTTGAGGTGGAGTCTGCCGATGACGAAGCCGAAGCCGAAGACTGACTTCAGGCGTCGTGCCATGTGACTCACGGCTCGTCGGCAATCCGGCGTGCCCTCGGCCCCCTCGGGCCTTCCATCGCGGAGACGCCGTCGCCGTCGCCGTCCCAGCCAGGAGCCTTGATGCGCCCGATCTCTGCTGTCCTTCTTGCCTCGGCCGCCCTCGCAGTCAGTGCGTGCCCGTCCAAGCCTGCCGAGCAGCCCCCGTCGCCGCCGCCGGTGGCTGCCGTGGTGCCAAAGGCGGTGTCCAATCCGCTGTGTGTCGGCAAGTTCGAGAGCGCACCCGAGGAAAAGATCGAGATCGCGGGGAAGAGCTATGTCCGAAAGGGCTCGACGCTGACCCAGGAGACCGTTGACGCTGACGACGAGTTCGTCATCGGCCAGATTTCCGACATCAAAGACCACACCCCGGAAAATGCCGCCAACCTCCAGCTCGCCTTTGACTGGATGAAGGGCGAGAAGGTCGACGCGATCGCGCTGACTGGCGACCTCGGTGAGAGCGCGGAGAGCGTGCAGCGGGTGCTTGAAGATGCGGCGGCCACTGGACTGCCCGTGCTTGCCATCGTCGGCAATCGCGAATGTGCCAAGCACTTCGACGACGGCGTCAAGGCTGCACAGCTCAAGTTCAAGAACGTCATCAACTTGAACAAGGTTCGCGTCCTCAACTTCGACGACCTGTCGATCGTGTCGATGCCGGGCTACTTCAACAAGTCCTACATCCACTGCGCTGAGGGCTGTGAGTACACGGCTGACGACGTCAAGAACCTGCCTGAACTCGCCAAGGCCACGACGGCGCCCGTTCGCATGCTGATTTCGCACGGCCCGCCGCTGCAGGCAGGCCCCCTGGCCATCGACCGCATCCACGAAGGCGCCAATGTCGGCGACCCCGCGTTGAGCGAAGTCATGAAGGGCGGTCTCTTTGCGTTCGGCATGTTCGGCAACATCCAGGAGGCGGGTGGGTACGCGACCAATCTGGCCGGCGACGTCCGCGTGGCTCCAGAGACCTACGCCGACAACCTGTACGTGAACCCGGGCCCGATCGACAGCGTGCGCTGGGTGATGCTCGACAGCAGCGAGTCGGTGGGCATGGCCGGCATCGTCCACGTCAAGGGCAAGCAGGCGCAGTACAAGATCAAACGCATCAAGCCAGGCGAAGCCAAGGTACCCGCGGCCAAGTGAGCGCGTCGCGTTCCGGCCTGTTGCTGCGGTGCTTGATGGTGGCCTCGTCCCTCATGGGGGGGGGCGGCGCCCAGGCTCAAGACACCCAAGATGACGACCTTGGCAGCCAACCGCTGACGCCTCCCTCGGGGGCCGACCTCGGCAATGCGGAGCCCGAGGCGGGTGCCGAGTCTGGTGCCGAGTCTGGAGCGGAGGGCACTGCAGAACCGGCCGACGGTGCGCGGTCGCCGCCGTCGCCGTCCTCGTCGCAGCCAGCAAGACCTGCCGGAGAAAAGGCCGGCGTGCTGATGGCGGCGTTGACCGCGGCACTGCACGACCTTGACGACGCCGACGGCAAGGCGCTGCTGGGGCGTTTGGAGGCTGCAGCAAACCTCTGGATTCCCGATGGTGCCGTCACCAGCGAGCCAGCCATAAAGCCCTTGCTGCGCCTGGTGCGGGGCCGCGTTGCCCTGGTACAGGGGCGGTTGGACGACGCCGACGCCCAATTGCGTGAAGCCAGCGCGGTGTTGGACACCACCAGCATCGAGGTCAAGGACGCCCGACGCCTGCGCGAGGCCATTCGATTCTTTCGGGCGTCGGTCGCTGAGGCCCGGGCCCGTCCTACGCTCTTTGGGCACGGGTGCGGTCGTCCGCTGGGCATTCGGCGCCTCGCCCGCGACGAAGACGCCGTCCGCCAGGCCCTGCTGGAAGAGGTCGGCAGTCGCTTCGCTGACGTCGCCCGTGGTCCAGACCGCTTTTGGGCTCGTCGGGCGGCGTTTGCCTCGGCTCGCCTCTCGGAGGACATCGCGCGCCTCGCCATGGGCGCGCCCAACTACCGCACCGTGTTGATGCCGCCGCCGTTCAGCATCGAGCACGTCGACGGCGCTGGCCTGGTCGAGCCCACGCTGGGGGCCTGGTTGTCTGGACTGCGGCGGGCCTACAGCGAGATCCTGGCCGCCATCGACGCTCGTGATCCCGATGAGGCGCTGAATGAGCGGGTCCGGGTCCAGGCCGCGGGCCTTGGCAAGCTGGAGTTCACCGCGACCGAGACCGTCAGCAATCCGTGGCGCAAGGACTTCCACCCCGGGTTGGTCCGCATGGCGCGCCGCGCCGAACGCGCCGATGCCACCGGTCGTTTCGTGCCCATCGAAACCGCGGTCGCCATCACCGCCATGAATGAGGCCCTCGCCACGGGCATCGACACCGTCGATGGCGCGTATGCGCTGGCGGGCCTGTCAACGGCCAGCCCTGACCAGTTGGGCGTCGAGCCGATCATCATGGCGTTGTCGTCGTCGACGCAACGGGTGGTCGTGGCGGGCATGATTGCCGCCGAGCGGGTCGTCAAGGGCAAGAACGGGGCAGAGAAGGCGGCGTCGCTGCGCGGGCCGCTGCTGGCGGCCACGGCGTCGGCGCTGAAAGCCATGCCCGGGGAGACCCGGCCTTTTGAGACATTGCAGGCGAGTCTGTACGGACCCGCCGAGCGTGGCCTGGTCGCCCTGCTCTCGGTCGGGCGCGCTGACCGGGCCGCCATCGAGGTCATCGTCGGCGCGGCCGACCTGCCGGTGGTGGAGCGCGCCTGGCTGGCCGCCGAGTTCGCCGACAGCCGCCTCGCACCGCAATATGACGCTTGGGGCCACGACAAGGACGAACGCGTCGCCGCCATGGCCGTGTGGGGCGGCGTCACCGCTCGCGGTCGCAAGTTCGCCGGCTATTTGTTGCGCCCGGGAGATCCGGGCCTGGTGGGCTGCGTCAGTCGCCGTTTCGACTGACCATTGCTGTCTGGAATACAGTGCTGCCTGGAATGCGCTGTCTTTTCTGTTGGTTGTGCGATCAGAGCGGCTTGTGCGCCGACAGCGCCAGCATGAGGGGCAGGCTTGGCCGCTCGGCGGGCATGACGAAGCGATTGCCGTCAACGGCCTCCAGCTCGGGGATGACCTTGCAGCCGTTGGCCCAGGGAACCTCACGGACGACGTCGAGGACGAAGCCAGCATCGATGGTGGCCTGCAAGATGTCGGCGACGGTGTGCTGCCACGACACGGCGTCGTGGGGGTTGTGGAAGGGGGCATCGACGACGACGTGGCCCGACGGCGACAGCGCTCCGCCGGCGGCGCCCACGTAGTCGCCGACGGGCTCGTGGAAGGCCTGACCCGGGGCGAAGTAGGGGTCGTTGGGGGTGTCGAGGCCGGCGCTGAAGGTCCACACCAGGGGATGAAACTCCACGAGGACCAGTCGCCCGCCAGGCCGCGTGGCGCGCGCCATGCCCCGCAGCAGGCGAGGCAGGTCCTTGAACCAACCAAGGACGCCGTATGTCGCACAGACGACGTCGTACGTGACGGTGGAACTCTCGAGCCAGGCGACGGCCTCGCTCTGCTCGAAGGTGGCAGCGATGCCACTGCCGGCAGAGAGGGCCCGGGCGAAAGCGATGGCTTCGTCGGAGAAGTCGATGCCCGTCACCACGGCGCCGGCCCTGGCCCAGGAGAGGGAGTCCTGACCGCTGTTGCAGCACACGTGCAGCAGGCTTTGCCCCACGACGTCCCCCGCAAGAGCCACCTCCTCGGCAAACAGCGTGGTGCCACCGTTGCGGAGAAACGACGCCTGGTCCTGTTTGTGGGCGTTGTGGGCACGGGTGGCAGCGTTCCAGCTGAGGCGGGTGAGGCTGGTGGCGTCGTCGTCAGCGGTCGGCACGTGTGGCTCCTCAGGGGGTGTGGCTGCGCAGACGAGCCCGTCGCTCGAAGGACAGGCCAACGAAGATGCCGTCGTTGAGGCCGATGATGACGCCACGCGTGCTGCGAGCGCGCGCGCGGCACCGTCACTCGAGCCCGGGTGGCCCATGGAGGCCGTCGTCGACAACGACCGCGCCACCTGGGGCTGCCCCGAGGGCACCAAGCCACACCATCACCACCACACCCAACGACATCGGGGGAAAGGTAGCAGGGAGTCGCA
>CAJBHN010000318.1 GCA_903952805.1 uncultured Myxococcales bacterium
CTCACGAGGACGTCGAGCACCTCATGCAGGCGCTCCTGCCAGGGCGGCAGGGCCTGCCCCGTGAGCCGTGCCAAAGCACAGCCGCCCGCTTCTCCCCTTGACCTCACCCCCGGCGCTTCGCGCCACCCCACTCTCCCTGAAGGGAGAGGGGGAAAACGGCGCGCTCGTGGCCGCGTTCCGGATCCCCCTCGCCCTTCAGGGAGAGGGGGCTGGGGGGTGAGGTCTCACGAGGACGTCGAGCACCTCATGCAGGCGCTCCTGCCAGGGCGGCAGGGCCTCTCCCGTGAGCCTGGTGTACTTGGCGGTGTCAAAGACACTCCAGGCGGGCCTGGCCGCCGGCGTGGGGTAGTCCGAGGTGGCAATGGCCTCGATGGCCGTGGTTTTCATGGGCAAAGCGCGGGCGATGGCGCCCTCACGGATGGCCACGGCGAAGTCGTGCCAGGAGATACCACGGGGGCCCGCGTCGTCAGCGACGTGGACCACGCCGGCGGCGCCCACGTCGATGAGCTTCAATAGCGCCGACGACAACGTGGCCACCGACGTGGGACGGCCCCGCTGATCACCCACGACGCGCAGCTGCTCCCTCTCGGCCATCAGCCGCAGCATCGTCAGCACGAAGTTCTTGTGGGTCGCGGCGTAGAGCCACGAGGTGCGCACCACCAGCCCTCCCTGCTCGATGACGGCGCGCTCACCGGCCAACTTGCTGCGGCCATAGACGCTGACGGGACCCACCGGATCCTCCTCAGTCAGGGGCCGGTCGGCGAGACCGTCAAACACGTAGTCCGTCGACACATGCACCATGCGAATGCCGCGCCGGGCGGCCTCTTCAGCCACCACCCGGGGGCCAGTCGCGTTGGCGGCGAAGGCGGCGTCTGGCTCCTGCTCGGCCTGATCAACGGCGGTCCAGGCTGCACACATCGCGATGCACTCGGGGTGATGCGCGTCAAGAAACGCCGCGACGGCGGCCCGATCCGTGATGTCGGTATCGCGGTCGGTGACAACCACGTCGTGGGAGGCGGCAGCGTCGACGGCCAGCCTCGTGCCGAGCATGCCGCGGCCACCGGGAATCCAGAGTCGACTCATCGCTTTTTCACCAGGGCAAAGAGCTGCACGCCCCGCGACGAGCGCTCAAGGTTCAAGTAGTTCAACGCCGTCAACGACGACGACACCGCTTTTTCGAACAAGCCGTACGCCTGCTCGCCAGCGAAGCGCTGCAGCGCTGCTTCGGGGCGGATGTTCGTGGCCCACTTGGTCAAGCTGTAGAACGGAAAGCCCCACACGCGCAGGTCGACGACGTCGAGGCTGGCCTCCGTGCACCAGCGGACCAGGTCATCGGGGCTTGGATGCTGGACGTGGCCGAAGTGCTTTTCCGTCTGGTGGACCGTGCCCGTCGGCGTCGTCAACACGGCATGGCCGCCACCTTTGAGGGCATCGTGGATGTGTCGCAACGCGTCGACGGGTTCGCTCAGGTGTTCAAGAACCTCGCTGCAGACCACGACGTCAACGGGGCCTGGCAGGGCGTCTTGCTCGACGTTGCTGACGGCAAACTGGATATGCGGAAAAGTCGCCGCATTGGTCGCCACGGCGACGGCCGAGAGGTCGACGCCATTCAGCGTCCGCCCCGGATAGCGGGCATCGACCATGCGCAGAAACTCGGCGTTGCCACAGCCCACATCCAGCAGCGACGAGAAGCGCAGGGTGTCGAGAAATTCAAAGATGTGTCGTCGTCGATGGCGAGCACCGGGATTGTAGCGAATGTAGTCCGACATCTGGGGCCAGATGCGGTCGTAGGTCGTGCGGTTGTAGCTGGTGGCGTTGCGCATGGGTCGCTCGGTCCCTGTCGGGCTCAATGGGCCAGGGCTTCGCCGAAAAAGGTGCCGGCGACGGTAAGATCAAGGGTCTGCTGGTTGGTCGCACAGGCCGAGTTGGCCTCGCTCCACGTGAAGGTCAGCACGCTGGTGGAGCCCGTGGAGTCGACGCCTCCGGTCTCGACGGCGTCGACCGCAAGGCCGGGGCCGCCGATGGCCAGACGCTGGTGATTGGGGGCGAGGGCTGGAACGAGACTGGGCCCCAGGGCCCGCAGCGCCGTTCCGAAGCGAGCGGACCGGCC
>CAJBHN010000319.1 GCA_903952805.1 uncultured Myxococcales bacterium
CAGCTGGACGAAACAGGCGCGGGTTCCCCAGGCGATGGTCGATTTGATCCTGCGTCCCTTCGGCGAAACCACGCTGAACCGGATGGAGAAGCTGTCGACGGCAGAGGCCCTGAAGTTCTTCCACTTTTACTTCACGGGCTCTCCCACCGGCCTGGGCTTCGATCTCGGCCAAAAAGACAGCATGGCGGCGGTGGTGACGCCGCTGGCCACACGCCTGCAGGCGCTCGGCGGCGTGGTGCGGACGCAAGCGCGTATCTCGACGCTCACCTCCAGCAACGGGCGCGTCGACGGCGTGGTCGTCGGCGAGGCCGGCCGCGTCGCCGTCGTCGACGTCGACTGGCAGGGCCGATCGGTGGTGCAGATGAACGTGTCAGGGCTGCCCATATTGTGCGACCGCAGCAGCGGTACCGCCTTCGACTTGCGCTGCACCCACCAGGGTTGCCCCGTGCTGCCGCAGGTGGACAACGACGTCGTCGCCGGCTTCGTGTGCCCCTGTCACGGCGGCCGCTTCGACGCCGGCGGCGTCCCCACTGGCGGCCCTCCCAAACTGCCACTGGGGCGCATGCCCATCGTCAACAACCAGATCGCGTTCATGCAGCAGCAGACCGAGCGCATCGAGGCCGACGTCGTCATCGTCGCCACCGATACCACCGGCGCCCGCGGCCTCATCGAGCGCAGCGGCCTCACCGACCGCATCGATACCCGCAGCGTCCAGGAGGCCGAGCCCTTCTGCGTGGCCCGCTTCTGGGTGGCGCAGCCGGTGCGGGCCGACCGCGCGCCCTTCTACACGACGTCACGCTTCCGCTATCTGGACTCGCTGGCCATCTACTCGGCCTTTCAACATGAGTCCAAGGCCTGGGCCGCTCGCACCGGTGGCTCCGTCATCGAGTTGCACGCATATGCGATCGCCGACGACGACGTGGCCGACGCTGCCGTCGTAGCCGACACCATGTGGCGGGAGATGCTTGAGGTACTGCCCGAGCTTGAAGGCGCCCGCGTCGTTCACCGCGAGGTCCAGTTGCAGCGGACGTTCACGCGCTTCGCCCCCGGCGACCACGCCCACCGGCCCCAGACGGTATCGGGCGTCGACGGACTGTTGTTCGCTGGCGATTGGGTCAGGGTCGATGCCCCGGTGGCGCTGATGGAGGGTGCCGTCGTCTCGGGCGTGCTGGCTGCCAACGAGGTCTTGCGCGCGGCGGGGGCGACCCCCGAACCCGTGCCGATCGTGGCCCCCCGCGGCCCGTTGGCCTGAGGCGGGCGAAGGGTGGGACCGCAGAGCACCTGAACATCAGGAATAACCTGAACAGATGAACACTTGAACACTTGTCAAGTGCCGGTGGATTTGCTTCCATCCGCCGATGAGCAAGCCGACCTCGCAGCATGTGTGTCAGGCCTGTGGCCACGTCGAGCGCAAATGGTTGGGGCGTTGCCCGGGCTGCGGCGCCGTCAGCAGCTTTGTCGAGGAGCACGCGTCGGCGGGGCCCAAGTCCAGCAAGGGGGGCAGCCTGGCCGTGTCTCGGCCAGCCGCCAAGGCCATCCGCATCACCGACGTCGACATCACCGAGGTGCCCCGCCGCAAGCTCGGCATGGGCGAGCTTGATCGGGTGCTGGGCGGTGGGCTGGTGCCGGGTTCCCTGGTGCTTGTCGGTGGTGAGCCCGGCGTCGGCAAGAGCACCTTGCTGCTCGAGGTGGCCAAGCGCCTGGCCCATAGCGGTCTGCGCACCCTGTATGTGTCGGCCGAGGAGTCGACGGCCCAGACCCGGCTGCGTGCTGAACGCCTGGGAGCCCTGCACGAGGAGCTGTTCTTGTTGAGCGAGACCGACCTCGGCGTCGTCGCCAGCCAGATCGACGCCGTGAAACCCGGGGCTTTGATCATCGACAGCGTGCAGACGGTTTATGCCCCCGAACTCGATTCGGCCCCAGGCACGGTGTCACAGGTCCGTGAGGTCACGACCCGGGCCATGCAGCTCGCCAAGCAGCGAGGGATCACGACGTTGCTCGTGGGGCACGTGACCAAAGACGGCGGCCTCGCCGGTCCAAAGACGCTGGAGCACATGGTCGACTGCGTGTTGAGCTTCGAGTCGTCGCGGGGCGGGCCCCACCGCGTGCTGCGGGCGACGAAGAACCGCTTTGGCAGCACCGCCGAGCTGGCGGTGTTCGAGATGCAGGGGGGTGGGCTCATCCCCGTCGACAATCCGTCGGCGCTGTTTCTGGCCGAGCGCCCCCGCGGTCGTTCGGGGAGCGTCGTCACCGCCACCATCGAAGGCACCCGGGCCTTGCTGGTCGAGGTGCAGGCGCTGTGCGTGCAGACGCCGTTTGGCAACCCGCGCCGCACCTGCACCGGCATCGACACCAACCGGGTGGCGCTGTTGGCGGCGGTCCTGGAACGTCGGGCGGGGCTGTCGCTGCTCGGGATGGACCTGTTCGTCAACGTCGCCGGCGGCGCCACCCTCGACGAGCCGGCGGCCGATCTCGCCGCGGCGGTATCGATCGCGTCGTCGCTGCGGCAGCGGGCGGTGGACCCTGACTTGATCATCTTTGGTGAACTGGGTCTTGCCGGCGAGGTTCGCGGCGTGGCTCGCGTCGACAGCCGGTTGGAAGAGGCGTCACGTCTGGGTTTCACCCGAGCGGTCATTCCGGTGGCAGGCACAGCGACGGTATTGGCTCCCAGGGGCATGCTGCTGGTGCGGGTGGCCACCATCGACGAAGCGCTCGACGCCGCCTTCGCCTGAGCACCAGCCCACAGGTCGGACAGGAAACGAGTCCAGCCGTGGTCGGCGGCGCCGTGGACTGTGGCGCCGCCCAGGCGACGACGACGACCAGGCTGGCGCGAGCAGCAACGACAGGCGCGACGGCACAGCGCACACCACGGACGGCAACGCCAAGGGCTGGAGGTGTGACATGTAGGTGCTGGTGCGCCGCAGTGGCCGCGGATGGCCAGGCGGATCAAACGTGACGAGGCGTTTTCAGGTGGGCCTGCTACAAGCCCCGCCGTGACCATCGTTGTCGATGCACCCCTGCGTCCACCGCCTGCCTGCCACCTCGTCGTGGTGGGAATGGGGCTCGTGGGTGGGTCGCTGTGCCGTGCCCTGCGGGCCGCCTATCCCGCCCTGCGCCTCAGTGGCGTCGACCGCCAAGGCATCATCGAGTTGGCCCTGGAACAGCAGATCGTCGACGACGGCGTGGCTGCTGACGACGACGGTGCCGTCCACGCCCTGCTTGCCGAGGCCGACGCGGTCGTCCTGTCGTTGCCAGTGCTGGCCGTCATCGCCACGATGGAGCGACACCGCGACGTCCTCACGGGCACGCTGGTCACCGATACGGGCTCGACCAAGGCTGCCGTCGTCGACGCCGCCCGCGCCCTCGGGCTGCGCTGTTTCGTCGGTGGCCATCCGATGGCGGGCAAGTCCTCGGGGGGGCTCGCGTGGGCTGATGCGCGGTTGTTTGATGGCGCGCGCTGGTTTCTGTGTGCCGACACCGAGGTCGAGCCCCAGGCGCTGGCCCGGGCACGGGCGCTGGTGACGGCCGTCGGCGCCGACCCCGTCGAGGTCGACGCCGCCGACCACGACCGCGACGTGGCCCTCACGAGCCACCTGCCACACCTGTTGGCCAACGTGCTGGCTGAAGCGGTGTTGGCGGCCTCGGCCACCGATGCCGCCGGCGGCAGCCTGCGCGACATCCTCAAGGTCGCTGGCGCTCCCATCGAGGTGTGGGGCGACACCATCAGCACCAATCGCGTGGCCATCGGCACCGCTCTCGACGACGTCATCGCGCGGCTGACCACCCTGCGCCGGGACCTCGACTCACCTCAGTTGGATACCGAGCGCCTCAAGGAGCTCTTTGCCCACGGCCGGGCCTTGCGGGAGCGCCTCCATGGTTGACGACGACAACGACGCGATTGCAGCCACCAGGCACGCCCACCACGACGACGGCGACGAAGACGTCGACGGCGCGCATGACGATGGCGATGGCGATGGCGATGGCGAGTTCGAACACGATGACGTCGTCGGCAGCGACCGCCACGCCCGCATGCCCAAAGTGCTGCCGACCATTCCACCGGGACCCATCTCATGGCCGGCGGTCTTTGGTCGCACTGCGCCATTGGAGTGTGAGTTGGGTTTTGGTCGACCCCACTTCCTGCTGGAGCGCGCCGTCGAGGTCCCCGACCACGATATCGTCGGCATCGAGTGGAAGGGGCGTTGGCCAAAGGCCGTGTGGGACAAACAGCGCAAGAATCCCCAAACGCTGGGTGGCTTGTCGAACCTGCGCGCCGTCCACGGCAACGCCTGGCTGCTGTTTGGCGCCCTGTTCGCACCAGCGTCGTTGTCGTTGGTGGTGCTCAACTTTCCCGATCCCTGGTGGAAGGCCAAGCACCACAAACGCCGCATTGTCAGCGATTCGTTCGCCACGCTGATGGCCTCACGCCTCGCCCCCGGAGGTCAGCTGCTGATCCAGACCGACGTCGCCTCACTGCTCGAGGAGTACCTGGCCCGCCTGGAAGCGCAGCCTGGCCTGCGCAACACGGCCGGTCCCTTCCGCCTCGCCGAACACAAGCCAGTCACGGCTTCATCTCATCGCGAAAAACGGTGCCGTCGGGACGGCGTGCCGATCTTCCGCGCCCTGCTGACCCGGTCATGACGTCGGTCATCCCCTCTCGCGTCGAACTCGTGCGCGCCGGCACCCTGCTGGCGGCGTTCTTCGCCATCGCCTGCGCCACCGGCGATGCCGCCACACCGACAGCGACAGCTGCGACGACAGCGACAGCTGCGACGACAGCGACGACAGCGACAGCTGCGAAGACAGCGACGACAGCGACGACAGCGACGGCTGCGACGACAGCGACGACAGCAGCTTCCTTTTCATTGCAGGTCCTCGTCAGCAGCGATGAGCATGGCTGGTTGAGCCCCGCCAAAGACAAGCAGGCCGGCGTGTTGCGCGGCGGGATGCACGCCGCGGCCCGTGCGATGCAGCACGAGGGCTACGCCAAAG
>CAJBHN010000320.1 GCA_903952805.1 uncultured Myxococcales bacterium
CGGCGCCGTCGCTGGCGGCGCCTTCGCCGGCGGCGCCTTCGCTGGCGGAGCCTTCACTGGCGGAGCCTTCGCTGGCGGAGCCTTCGCCGGCGGAGCCTTCGCGGGCGGCGGCGCGGCCGTCGACGGCGGCGGCGGCGGCGGTGGCGTCGGCTGGCGGGGACGGGGAGCCTTTTTCAGCTCGACCGCGTGGGTTTGCTGGGCCTGCTGGGCCTGGGCGGCCTCGACGCGAGCCTTCTGGGCGTCGGCTTCGCTGCGGGGCACGGGCTTGGCCGTACGGCGCTCGGCGATGGTCTCGGGGCTGACCTGGGGCCAGGGACCCTTGGCCTTCTTCTCTTCTTTGTCGTTGCGCCACAGCAGGCAGGTGACCTGCCCCTTCATGACAATGTCGTGGTTTTGGTTCTCGGCCCAAATGTCGATGTCGACGCGGGCTTCACCATTGTGCTCGCTGCGATTCACCACCACGCCTTTGGCGGTGAGGATGTCGCCGGGCCACACCAGCTTTTGAAACGTCGCCGTCGACTGCAGCACGCGGCCATTTTCCAACCAGCGCTGCACGGCTTCGACGGCAAAGCACAGCGACGTCGCGCCGTGGGCAAAGACCGAGCCGTAGCCGGCGGACTTGGCGAAGTCGTCGTCGAGATGCAGGGGGCTCCAGTCGAGGGAGGCGCCGGCAAACTTGGCGATCTGCACGCGGGTGATGGCGGGCTTTTGCAGGGGAGAGACGGGATCGCCGAGCTCGACGGTGTCCCAGTACAGGCGAGGCATGGGGCCCCTCACATTCAGCTTTTCGGCGTCAGCCGAAGGAGCATCAGAAGTTGGGAGCGGCCATCAGGCCGCCGGAGTCTAGATGCTTCTTCGGCTGGCGCCGAAGAAGGTCAACGAAGGTTCAACGACGCGGGAAGCCACCGCGGATGGCCAGCACCCGCTGGGCCTCGAAGCGCACATCGCCCTTCTTGGCCGTGCCGGTGACGTCGATGGTGACAAAGCCCATCGGGTTGCCGCCCACTTGCTGCTCGTACAAGTCGCGCAGCGTGGAGGTGATGGTGAGTTCGTCCCCCGCACACACAGGCACAAAGACCTGCACGTGCTCCCGTGAATGCAGCACTTGCTTGGGCCGCAACTCGAGGAGCGTCAGAAAATGGGCGAAGTCGCCCAGAGAGGCAGCGGCACTTTGTGGCAGGACCAAACCCGGCAGGCCAGCCACGCGGGCGGCCTCGGGGTCCTTTGACAGTGGATCGCCGAGATCAAGTGCATCGACAAATCGTTGGATGAGCCCCTGCTCGATCACGACGGTTTTGTGTGTCGTTGCTCCCAGATGCGCTTTGTGTTTCATCAGGCGCTGAACTCCCTCGCTCGTGCGGGAATCATCCACACGGATGATTCCGCTCCCTGGCAATACGGCGCCGCGCGTCATATCACCGTTATCAACTTCGGCGAAGCCGAAGTCCTTGATTTCACACACTTGCGAATGTGAAGCCAAGGGGCGGCAGACAGGGCGGTTCCTGCCGCGGTGGGCACCCTGGGCACCCAATAACGGCCGCTTGAGCGACCGTTCATCCAACGATCCAAGCACCAAAGCGCTTGAACTGTGCTGCACGGTGCACAAAGCCGGAGCGGAAATCAAGTTTTTTGGCCGTCCGCCTTGACCGACGGCACAAGAGTCGACAGCCGCCCTGCCCGCGCCACCGGACTCGGGTCGGCGCCGGCGTCCGCCACCGGCGGAAAAAATATGGGCCTTTCACCGGCTCGGACCCAGGTGGCGGTCTGCGCGCATCAATGGTTCGTGTTTGAGCACGTCGACGTCGTGGACGGCGCTGCCGGTACCTGCTGTTGCTGGTGCTCGGGTCGGGCGATGAAGCGGCCACCCTTTCGTCGTGGGTCGCCGCCGCATACGGTGGGGCATGGCGCGTACTCGTTTTCTTGGTGTCATCGTGACGGTGCTGGGCGTGATGGGGAGCGCCGGCTGCGGTCGCCACCTGTACAACCGCGACGACCTCACCGTCGACCTGGCCAAACACCACATCGACTTGCGCTGGGGTCGTTTGGAAAACGCCGCCCAACGGGTCGATCCCCAGATGCGCGGCGCCTTTGTGCAGGTCTGGTCACAGCGGCTGGCGGGCCTGGAACTGCAAGACATGGACGTCGCTGGCGTCGCTGTGATCGACGAAGACACCGCCGAGGTCATCGTCGTCGTCACCTACGTCGACAAAGGCACCATGGGTGTGCAGACGGTGCAGCTGCCCGAACGCTGGGTCCGGACCGAAGCGGGGTGGCGGCTGGCCACCGTCGCCGAGCTCCCCGACGGCGGCGCTGCCCCTGCGGCCACCACCCCCTTCGGAGGCTGAGCTTGCGCGTCGTCGCGGTCGCCGACACCCATCAATTCCACGACGAGCTCGTGCTGCCCGCGGGCGACGTGCTCGTGAGCGCTGGCGATGCCGGCCGCGGCGGCGATCTCGAGGAGATCGAGGGCTTTCTCCGCTGGTTCTCGAGCCAACCCCACCGGCACAAGATCTTTGTGCCCGGCAACCACGATGGCTGCCTGCAAGACCCCGCCATCCTCGCCGGCCTGCGCGCTGCCTTCGCCGACGTCGTCATCCTCGTCGACGAAGGCTGCGTCATCGACGGTCTGCGGCTGTGGGGCTCTCCGTGGACGCCGACGTTTCATGACTGGGCCTTCATGCTTCCCCGGGGCGCATTGCTGGCCGAACGCTGGGCCTGGATCCCCGACGACACCGACGTCCTCATCACGCATGGGCCGCCCCAACGCATCCTCGACGACGTCGCCGCCTACCGCTTCGGTCGCGACATCCGTGATGACAACAGCGACCTCGACGTCGACGACCGCTACGCTGGCTGCGCCGACCTGCGGGCCCGGGTGCGGGTGGTGCGGCCGCCGCTGCATCTGTTTGGCCACATCCACAGCCAGCGCGGCGTTGCCCACGACGACGGCGTGACGTTCGTGAACTGCAGCACCAACGAATGCGAGCGGCCACCGACGGTGGTCGACGTTGTGCGCGGCGACGATGGCGCCGTCACCGTCCACGTCCACGGCATCGAGGTCGGCGTCGACGTCCGCTGAGGCCCCGCGACCGGATCGGGGTGGGCTATTTCATACATGCACCGACATCGGGTCGCGTTCCAATGCCGTTTCCCGGGGGCCGGCGGCCCTGGGCCAAATAGTCACGCTTGACCATATGCGATGGTCACGCTTGACTACGGTTGATTGGCAAGGGGAGCAGCATGCGCAAGCAAGCCGTCATCGGCATCGCGGTCGTCGTCGTCATCGCTGCAGGCAGCGGCGCCTTCGTCGTCAGCCGTCGCGCCACCGCGCCGACAACCGCGAGCGTCCAGACCCGTGCCGTCGTGGAAAGCGCCGTCATGAGCGGCCGGGTCGTCGCCGCCGAGAGGCTGGCGCTGGGGGTCAGCGCTCCCGGCGTGGTCGCCCGCGTGGCCGTCGACGAAGGCCAGGAGGTCAACACGGGCGACCTGCTGGTGCAGCTCGACGACCGGCTGGAGAAGGCAAGCCTGGCCCAGGCGAGGGCCCAGGTGCAGCAGGCCAGGGCCCAGCTGCAAGACGCCCAGGGCGCGGGGCGGGCGAGGGCGGCGGCGACGTTGGCGGTGGCCCAGGCCCAGCGGGCCCAGGCCGAGCTGCAGGCCAGCCGGGCCAAACGCCTCGCCGACCAGGGCGCCGCCCCCATCCTCGACCGCGACAACGCCGACACCGCCCTGCTCATCGCCCAGGCCCAACAGGAGCGCGCCGCCGCCGACGTTGCCGCCTTCAGCGAGGGAGGCTCGCAGGTGGCCCTGGCCCGCGCCGCC
>CAJBHN010000321.1 GCA_903952805.1 uncultured Myxococcales bacterium
AGCCACCGAATAGTTGCGGTTGAGGTCGACGCCGTGGCCGCCGCGCCGGTTCTTGCGCCAGTAGCGGTCCTGGCCCCACGAGTATTGGTAGCCGTCGGGGTTGACGACGGGCACCACCCACATCTCGGTGGAGTCCACCAGCGCGCGAACAGCAGGGTCGTCGTCGTCGTTGCGCACCAGACGGTCGGCGACGCAGGTGGCCGTCATGGCGGCAATCCACTCGCGGGCGTGCTGGGTGCCGCTCACCAACATGGGGACGTCGTCGTCGTGGGCGCCGCCCACCCGCAACGCCCACAAGGGGCGCCCGTCGAAGGAGGCGCCAATGCCGTGCAGCGTGGCGCGCTGCGGGTACGCCTCGGCGAGGGCCTTCAAGCGGGCCTCAATGGCCGTGTAGTCGCGAAACTCGGAGAACCAGAGTTCGTGGGCATCGGTCGCGGCCGCGCTGACGGTGGTCGACAGCCTCTCGGCCTCGGCCCCGGCGGTGGCGTCGATGTCTTCGTCGAGCACGGTCCAGCTGATGCCTTTGGCGTGCAGGGCCGCGAGGTCCCCTTCGTTCACCACGACGTCCAGCGGCAGCCCCGGGCCCCTCTGCTCGCTCCAGACGTCGATGGCCAACGTGGAAGCCATCACGCAGGCCTCGACGTCCTCGCAGCCGATGCGGATGGCCACCCGCCGCTCGGAAGGCTGCAGCCCCAACACCAGGGCCGCCCCGGCCGCGGCCAGCAGCGCGCCAGCGCCCAGCAGGCGGCGAGGCGTCAGGGCACCAAGGGCACCAAGGGGAAGACCAAGTTGGTGGGGACCGCTCATGCAGAGACGGTAGCGAATGCATCAGGCCGGGTCGCGGATCTCGTGCCGCGACCGGGGCTTTGTGATCACATCTCGCGTGGTCTTTTCGACCTGAGCGTCGTGGCGTGCTCGGTCTGGCCACGAGGGCAAGCCCTGCGCCGCGCCTTGCTCACACCGAAAATCCGCAGCGCGTTGGGTCTTTACGCCGTCCCGGTCACGGCACCAGACATTCTGCAAGCCGCTCGGCTTGATGCGATCTCGACAGCGCTGCACGAGATCCCGGGCTGGTGGCTGTGCCGCCGCTGTGTCGGCACACTGCTGAGAGTGACGGGACTCGAACTCCTGCTGTTGGGAGGCGGCTTCGCAGGCTTCTGTGGTGGGCTGCTGGGGCTGTGGGCCTTTTTGGTCGAGCGCGAGAAGCGCCTTCTCCTCGGCGCCCTCACGTCGGACTTCGACATCCTCGACGAACGGCGCGGCAACGTCGACCGGCCCCTGAGCCTCGCGCTCCGCGGCCGGGACGCGGTGTTCGACGTCGACGCCGTGGTCCGCGGCGACCATGCCCTGTGGCACCTTCGGCAGCGCGAGGCGTGGGGACCCGCCTGGGCCGACCTCGGCCGCCTGGTCATCGTCGACGTGCAATGGCGCGACGCCGTCAGTGAGCTGCGAGGCCTGCCGGAGGCCGTCGTGCTGTCGCCCCGCTATGCGGTCCACGCCAGCAACGTGGACGGCACCCGGGCCTGGTTCGCGGGGGACGGTGTTGCCGCCGCGTTCGTTGCCGTGCTGCGACACACCGTGCCAGCCAAAGCCGTCGTCGTTGACCCCGACGGCGATGCCCGGGTGCAGGTCTTTTTGGAGTTGCCTCGCCTGGGATTGCACGCCCATGAGGCCCAGGAGGCCATCGTCAGGCTGCGTCAGATCGTGCGACTCATCGGCGGCGAAAGCCCCGACCCCCTGCCCCAATTCCTGGACGTTGGGGTCTCGCCGCCGTCAGGGTCGCCGCTGGCGGTCCCGTCGCCGATGGGACGTGGTCGAATCGTCCTGATTCTTCAAGTCTTTGGCGCAGCGCTGCCGACTTGGATCATCACAGAGCCGGGGTCATCGCAACGCGAGCAAGCGCCCGGCTGCCGCGGTGCCACTGAGAAATGCGGCCTCGATCCGCGGCCCGACGCACCAATCGCCGCAGGCGATGACCCGGCCGCTGTGGCTCACGAGGCAATCGGTGCCGATGGCCTGCTCGACAAACGCGGCGCGCCACAGATGCGCTTGCGAAAACGACGGCCCCTCGGCGGTGGGCCCGACCAGGGCTGTGAAATCAGCCAGGAGCAACTCGACGGCGCGGGCGGCTATGTCCGCAGTGCTTGGTGCCTGCCGTCCGGCGGGATGTGAGCGTCGGTCGTCGGTGGCGTCAACAGCCGCGCCGTGCAGGACCCACCGCGCGCCCGGCAAGCGCCCCGGCTTGCTCGCTTCACGGGACACCCAGCGCAACGGACGGGAACGCAGCTCGGCGGCGTCGAAGTCGACCTCGGGGCCCGGGCCGTCATAGTCGAGCATCACCGCCCAGGTCCCCCGCATGACGGCCGTTTGTGCCCGGGCTGCGAGTTCTGGGGCGATGTCCGCCAACAGCAGCGCCGCCTGCTGGGCGGGAACAGCGACGACCACAGCATCGAAACCGTCAAGCTCCCGGCCCTCGCTGCCTTTCGCCACCAAGCGGGACGGATTGCTCGGATCGACGCCAAGGGTTCCGATCTGCTCGTTGAACGTCACGGGGACCCCCACCAGCATCCGCTTCAACAGCGCATCCATGCCGGGCCGGGCGACCCATCGCTCAAGCTGCTCCCGCGACGACGACGACGACGACGACGACGACGACGACGACGACGACGACGACGACGACGACGACAACGACGACGACGACGACGACGACGACGACG
>CAJBHN010000322.1 GCA_903952805.1 uncultured Myxococcales bacterium
CCTGCGCCGAGGCCGGCACCCATTACGCCGACCTCACCGGCGAGCCCCCGTTCATTCGCCGCAGCATCGACGCGGCCCACGCCATCGCCAAGGCCAGCGGCGCCCGCATCGTGCATTGCTGCGGCTTTGACTCCATCCCCAGCGATCTGGGCACGCGCATGCTGCAAGAGCGGGCCATCGTCGACGGCGGCCCCTGCGACGTCGTGCGCTTCACATTGGTGGCCCTGTCGGGAGGGTTCTCGGGAGGCACCGCCCACAGCCTGCTGGGCGTCGTCGAGGCCGCGGCCTCAGACCCCCTGGCCCGCAAGGTCTTGAAAGATCCCTACAGCCTGGTGCCCGATGGCCCCCGCGGCCCCGATCGCGGCGACGCCTTCGCCGTCTCCTTCGACGACGACGTCAAGGGCTGGGTCGGCCCCTTCGTCATGGGCTCCATCAACACCCGCGTGGTGCGCCGCTCCAATCATCTGCTGGGCCAGCGCTACGGCGACGCGTTTTCCTACCTTGAGCAGCAACGCTTCGGCGGCGGCACCAAGGGGCGACTGATGGCCCACGGGGTCCAGCTCGGCCTCGGCGCCGTCGTGGGCGTCGCCGCCAGCAGCCCCGGTCGCGCCCTGCTCGGTAAGGTCTTCCCCGCCCCCGGCACCGGCCCCTCGGAACACAGCCGCGAACACGGCTTCTTCACCGCCCACATCCACGGCCGCCGTTCCGGCGACGGCGCCCACTACCGGGCCGTCGTCACCGGCCACAAGGACCCGGGCTACGCCGGCACCGCCATCATGCTGTCCCAAAGCGGCCTGTGCCTGGCCAGCGACGACCTCGACAGCCTCGGCGGCGTCACCACCCCCGCCGCCGCCATGGGACCGGCGCTGGTGGCTCGCCTGCAACAACAAGGCATGGGCTTTGCGGTCGAACGGCTGAGCTGAGCCGCTGTCGCCCGACTGTGGCCGGCGGCAGATCCACTCCAGCAGATCACTGCCGGATAGGCTGCAATGCGATTTTGCTCACATTGGCCCCGTTTTCGGCTTGCTGTCCGCTATGACGGATGACAGGATCGCCTCATGCAGTACTGGGATTTCCTGCTGGGCGGTGTGGCCCTTGGACTGGTGGCGGTCGGCTTTGTGGCCGCCGTTCGTCGTCCCCTTGGGGTGTCGGGGGCGGTGGGTGGCCTGGTGGGTGCTCCTGGCGGCGACGCGGGGCCTGGATTGGGCGCCCCCCTGTCTCGGGTGGAGCAGGCGGCGTTTCTGGCCGCCATAGCCGTCGGCGCAGGTCTTTCGGCCCTGCTGGCCGGCACGTGGGGCCAGCTCGACGGCGCTGCCATCGCCTCCCGAGGCTTCGGCCCGGCCAGCTTGGGTCTGGGACCGGTGTTTGCCGCCCGCTTTGGCGACGGCGCGCTGGGTTGGGCCGTCGTCGGCGGGGGCGCCGTCCTGGTGGGCGTGGGGACCCAATGGGCCCGGGGCTGCACCAGCGGCCATGGCCTGATGGGCGTGGCGCGGCTGCAAAAAGGCAGCCTGGTGGCCACGGCGGTGTTCTTTGGCACCGCCATCATCGCCAGCGTGCTGGTCGACGTTGGGTTGGGAGGTCGCTGATGTCTGCGTCATTGTTGTTGTCGTCGTCGTCGTCGTCGTCATCGTCGTCGTCATCGTCGTCGTCATCATCGTCGTCGTCGTCGTCGTCACGGGTACGACCGGCCGTTGTCCTTGGTGGTCTGGCGCTCGGGGTGGTGCTGTCGCGCCTGGGCTTCACCGATTGGGGCGAGCTGCATCGCATGCTCACGTTGAGCGACCTGCGGCTGGTGGGGGCCTTTGGCGTCGCCGTCGTCGTCACCGTCGTCGGATTGCGGCTGTTGCCCGTGGGCGCCCTGCTGCCCGACCGGCCCTTGCACAAGGGCATCATCCCCGGCGCCCTGCTCTTTGGCGTTGGCTGGGCCCTGTCGGGCGCCTGCCCCGGTGCCGCCATCGCCCAACTCGGTGAAGGTCGACTGACGGCGGTGGTCAGCGTCGTCGGCGTCGCGGCGGGCTCGGCCCTGTATCAGGCGATCGCCCGGCTTCGATCGCTGCCGTCGGCGTCGACGCTGGAGGCGTCCGCCCAGGCTCCAGCCCCCCCCGGCGTCGCCTGCGCCTGACACTGCTGCCCAAAAAGCGGCCCAAAAAACGGCGCGGCGCCGGAGCGCCGCGCAGGTCAACCGCGAGCGGTGTTGGTGACGGCTACAACGAGCCGATGGTGACGACCTTGGGGGTCTTGATGGTCGCGTGACCGTCAGGGACCATGATCGAGATGGGGGCCGGCATGCCGGCGCCGCCCTCCTTCTTGGCGATCCAGATCTTGTAGACCTTCCCCTTGATGGCCGAGGCCCCAAAGCCCTGGCCGTTGGACGACGACGCGCTGACGCGGGTGATGACCAGCGGGTCGGCGTAGAACTTGATGCCGTCGAAGTCCTTCTTCAGCGAAAAACGCGTGACGTCGGCCCGCAAGGATTTGCCGTCTTCGTTGACGACGCCGCCACCGGCGATGCCGACAAAGACCTGGCCGGCGTCCTCAACCGTCTTGGCGCTGCGGAGGAGCGCTGCGTACTGGTCAAGAACCGCCTTCACCTCGGCTGGCAAGGTCTCGACGGGGATGTCGTCTTTTTTGGGCTGGGCGCGCGCCTCGGTGCACACCAACGCCACGAGACTGACGACGGCCAAACGAGCAAACAGCTGCACGGGTACCTCCATGACGAAGACTTCGGGTCGCGGCTCCAGATTCGGCGCCGCCCGTCGACGCTACGTCAGGACCGGGGTGCCAACAGGCTCCTGAGACAGCACAAGGCAAACAAAGAGCCCAACGACGACGTCAGCCGAAGCGCAACTCGAGGCCTTCGCGAGCCCCAAAGACCTGCAGCGCCGGGTTCATCCTCGCGGCGCGCTCCCGGCACAGGGCGATCTTGCGATCGACGTCGGCGTCACCGTGCATGGGGTCATGGTGGAACAACGCCAGCTGCTTGACCTCGGCCTGCAGCGCCAAGTCCACCACCGTCGTCGCCCGCGGATGACCCCAGCCGACCTTGGTGAGGTATTCGTCGTCGAAGTACTGGGCGTCGCTGATCAACAAGTCGGCGCCGTGGCAGAAACGACGGAAGGCGTCAGGGATGGTTCGCGGCGCCAGCGGATCGGCGACGACGGCCTTGGGGTCGCTCAGCGTCAAATCGATCTCGTTGTCGGTGGCGTAGACAACCTTGAAGCCGTCTTTGACAAACGAGTACGCCCAGCTGCGACCGGGGTGCTGTTGCTCGTAGTAGCTGACCGCACAGCCGTCGATGACCCGGTGGCCGCCGTCAAGGTGGGAGGCGACAATGTTGGAGCGCAGCTCACCGAAGTCGACGGGGAAATACTCGGAGCGCATCTGCCCGCTCAAGAGATCATAGGTGCGTTTGTCACCCTGAGCGGTGCCGTACACATGAAACGTATTTTGTGGTGCGTAGGCGGGTGTGAAAAACGGGAAACCCTGGATGTGGTCCCAGTGGGTGTGGCTGTAGAAAAAATGCCCGGTGATCGGCCTGGTGCCGCGGGTCAGCAGGTCGGCGCCCAGCTCGCGCAGCCCCGTGCCGCCGTCACAGATGAACAACGAATCGTCGCAGCGAATCTCCACGCAGGAGGTGTTGCCGCCGTACTTTTTCGTCATGTGCCCGGGCGTGGGGATCGAGCCGCGCGTCCCCCAGAAATGCACAAAAAAAGTCACGATATTGCTCGACCTTCATGGTACACAAAAAGCAACGAGCCGACCTGGACCGAATCACCATCGTGCAAGATGGCCGCGTGAATCTTGACGCCGTTGATGAAGACCCCGTTGCGGCTGTCGAGGTCTTGAATCTGGTGTTGGCCCGAGGGCTGGCGCTTGATGAGCACGTGGCGTCGCGACAAATCGGTGGAGTTGATGGGGATGTCGGCGTCGATGGCCCGGCCGATCACCATCTCAACCCGATACAGCTCGTAGCTGCGGGGCGCGCCCGGCCCCTGCACCATCTCGAGGACCGAGACCGCCTGTTCCGTCGACAACGGCAGCAGCGTGACCGAGATCTCGCTCGTGCTCTCGTCGTTCCAGTCGTTTTTCGTCTTGTGCGACGACATGGCGACCTGCGCTCCCTGGAGAAAAACACGTGCGGTCGCCGGACCAGATCGCCCGGGCGGCCTGTGGTCAGCCTAGCCCGTTCTGCGCCGAGGCCTGCATGGTTGGTCTCGCCTTGACCTCAGCGACCGCGCAGGTGGGACAAAGACGCACATCATCAGCGCGAGCGTCGTCGTCCTGGCATCGGTATCGGCAACCGGGGCGGGCTCGCGAGCACCTCGCGTTTGACGCACTGTGCTGTGCTGCTACGACGTCGTCATGACGCTCCGTGACCAGAGTCTGAGCCGCCTGATGGACCCCGGCGTCGACGCCTTCGACGTCGTGGTGATTGGCGGTGGCATCAACGGGGCGGTGGCGGCGGCGGCGGCGGCGGCGCGGGGGGCCAGTGTGGCCCTCGTGGACCGCGGCGACTTTGGCGGCGTGACCAGCCAATCGTCGAGCAACCTGGCCTGGGGCGGCATCAAATACCTGGAGACCTACGAGTTCGGGTTGGTGCGCAAGCTGTGCGTGTCACGCAACCACCTGCTGGCGGCCTTGCCCGGGCAGGTGAAAGAGACCCGCTTCTTCGTCGCCCACGAGCGGGGCTTTCGCCACGGCTTGCTCAAGCTATGGGCGGGATCGCTGTTGTATTGGTTCATCGGCAACTTCTTCACGCGACGCCCCCGGCTGCTGACCCGCGCCGACATGCGACGCGACGAGCCCGTCATCGACGTCAGCCGCTGCGATGGCGGCTTTGAATACTCCGACGCGGCGCTGCCCGACCTCGACGCCCGCTTTGTCTGGTCGTTTGTGCGCTCGGCCTTGCAGCACGGCGCCATCGCCGCCAACTACGTCGAGAGCCTCGGCGCCACCTTTGACGGCAGCCTGTGGACCGTGCAGCTGCGCGACGTCCGCAGTGGCCGCACGTTTTCGGTGCGCAGCCGCGCCATCGTCAACGCCGCCGGCCCCCACGTCGACGCCCACAATGCGCTGACGAGCACCACCAGCGCCCATCGCCACGTGTTCTCCAAGGGCATCCACCTGATCGTGCCCAGCATCTCGCCCAATGGCCGGGTGCTGACCTTCTTCGCCGACGATGGCCGCTTGTTCTTTGTCATCCCCATGGGCGACCGCACCTGCGTCGGCACCACCGACACGCGGGTGCCCACCCCCGAGACCGAGGTCACCGACGACGACCGGCACTTCGTGCTCGACAACATCAACAAGCGCCTGCTGCTGAAGCAGCCGTTGACGACGTCAGACATCATCAGCGAACGCTGCGGCGTGCGGCCCCTGGTGGTCAATGCCTCGGGTGGCGGTCACAACAAGGACTGGTTCCAGCTGTCGCGCAAGCACGTCATCGCCGTCGACAGCGCCCGCAAACACGTGTCGATCTATGGCGGCAAGCTGACGGATTGCGTCAACATCGGCGAGGAAATCTGCGCGGTGCTGCCCAAGCTTGGCGTCGCCCTCAACAACCCGAAGGCCCGCTGGTACGGCGAACCCGGTGACGACGTGAAGGCTGCCTTCGCCGCTCGCGCACACAGCCTTGGTCTTGGTCTGGTCGACGTTGCCCGTGACGACGGCAACGACGGCAACGACGGCCGCCGTGAACCCGAGCCCATCGCCGCCCGGCTGTGGCGCCGCTACGGCGCGACAGCGAGCGTTCTGCTCGACGAGATCGAACGAGACCCGCGGGCGCGAGAGCCCGTCCTGCCCGGCTCACCCGACCTGCGCTGCGAGGCGACCCTGGCGGGCCAGGTCGAGATGGCGACGACGTTGGAGGACTATCTCCGGCGACGCACCAAGCTGCTGCTGACCGTCGGTCGCGAGCGCCTGCTGGCGATGCCCGAACTGCGGGAGCTGTGCGAGCTGCTCTTTGGTCCAGATGCCGACCGCCGTCTGGGCGAATTCGCCGCCTCACCCGCGACGGTCGACGATGAGCCGATGCCGACGACGACGGTGGCGAGAGCCGTCGGCGCCGCCTGAGCCGTCCCGCCGCTGGCCGCCGCTGGCCGCCGGGGCGGTGTATCATGGCTGCCATGCCCATCCTCCCCCCCCACATCTTGCGTGCGGTGGCCACCGCCCTCGACGCCGGCCTTGGGCTGGGCACCTTCGTAGAGACGCCCAGGCTCGCCAGCACGGTGCCGCCGCTGCTGCTGACGACGCTGCGCGAGGCGGTTCGCTCAGGCAGGCCGCTGGGCGATGCGCTGCGGCAGGCCGAGTTCCTCGACGACGGCGGCGCTGCCATCGTCAATGCCGGCGTCGACGGGGGCTTTCTGCCCGGGGCGCTGCGAGCCACTGCCGACCTCCTCGACGAGCGGCTGCGACGACGACGACGGATGCTGCTGGCCGTCGCCTACCCGGCCGGGGTGCTGATGGCTGCCTGCGTGCTGCTGCCGTTGCCGGCCATCGTCGAGGGCGGAATCGCTGCCTGGGCCCGGCTGGCCCTGCCCGGCATCGGCGCCATCGTGGCGACGTTGGCGCTGGTGTTTGTGGTGGTGCCCGGCAGTTCGGTGGCCACCCGGCAGCGCCTGACTGGACTGCTGGCCCGGCTGCCGGTCGTCGGCGGCATCATCGTCGACGACGCCCGCGCCACCGGCCTCGATGTGTTGCAGCGGCTGCTGTCGGCGGGGGTACCGGCAACCCGGGCCCTGCCCCAGGCGCTGCTGGCCGCGGGCTTGCCGTCGCTTTCGCAGATGGCACCGGCGGCGCTCGCCGTCATCGACGATGGCGGCACGTTGAGCGACGCGCTGGGCACGGCGGGTCTGGCCGACGACGCCACCGTGGGCCGGGTGGCGGTCGCTGAGCACACGGGTTGCCTCGACCAAACCCTGCCGGGCCTGGTGGCCGAACTGCAGGATCGGGCGCGACGGCGCTTCTTCGCACTGGTGATGGGTATCGGCGTCGTCGTGGGCGTCGCTGGCGCCGTCGTCGTCGGCTGGCAGATCGTGCGCGGCTTTCAGGCCTATCTCGAGACCATCGACGCCGTCGGTCGCGAGTAGACGGCGGATGAACCGGGGCTGATGACGTCTGACGCCGTGGGCAGGAGTGGTCGGTCGAAGGCGCGAGACGAGCGGGGTTCGGGTGGCTAGGGTGTTTTGGTGCGTCAGGCCGTCTTGGTCCCGCCCACCAGACGGCAACGAGGACCGACGCCATGAGCCACAACGATACCCTGCGCAGCATCACCGCCGCCCTCAAGCTCAGCGACGCCTCGCTGGCAACCATCGTCGCCCTTGGCGGTGGCAACGCCGAGACGGCGACGCTGTCGACGTACCTCAAGGGGCGAGACGACGTCGGCTTCGCGCCATGTCCGCCGACGGTGATGGCCCAGTTCCTCAACGGCCTCGTGACGTTCAAGCGCGGGTCCCAGGAGGGTCAGGCGCCCGCACCGCTGGAGACCGCGGTGACCAACAATGTCGTGCTCAAGAAGATCCGGGTGGCGTTGGCGCTGAAGGACCGCGACATCGCCACCTTGTTTGTACGCGCGGGCATCGTGGTGTCGAAGTCCGAGAGGGCGGCGTTTTTTCGCCACCGCGACGACACCCACTACCGGGAGTGCAGTGACCCCGTGCTCGAGAAGTTTCTCGCCAGCCTGACGGGCTGAACCCACTGCCAATCTGCTTTCGCCATCTGTTCTGTTCAGCTCTGTAAGGACATCGTCGTGCACGCATTCACCGATCTCGCCCTGCTCCCCTCGCTCCAAGACAGCCTCAAGGAGCAAGCCCTCACGACGCCCACGGAGATCCAGCGTCGTGCCCTCCCCGCCCTGCTGGCGGGCCGCTCCGTCGTCGGCGTCGCCGAAACCGGCAGCGGCAAGACCCTCGCCTACGCCCTGCCCATCTTGCAGGCCCTCAAGACCCTCGAGAACAACGGCTCGCGCATCGAAGCCAATGGCCGCCCCCGCGCCGTCGTCATCGTGCCGACCCGCGAGCTCGGTGAGCAGGTTTCCAAGGTCTTCAAGCCCTTCACCCACACCACGCGCCTGCGGGTGCGCACGGTGCTCGGCGGCACCGACATCGACGTCGCCAAGCAGAACATCAGCGGCGCCTTCGAGGTGCTGGTGGCGACGCCGGGTCGCCTGGTCAAGCTGCTGACCCGCGGCCTCGTGAAATTCGACGACGTCCGCATCCTCGTCTTCGACGAGGCCGACCAAATGCTCGACCAGGGCTTCCTGCCCGACGCCACAGCGATCGTGGCCGCCTGCCCTCCCCGTCGTCAGCTGGCGATGTTTTCGGCGACGGTGTCGCCGCTGGTCGAAAAGCTCATCGCCAAACTCTTTGTCGGCGCCGAGGTCATCCGCAGCCAGGGCAGCCACAAGGTCGTGGCCTCGCTGGTGACGCAAAACCGCGCGGTATTGAACGGCGAGCGCCTGCCCCTGCTGGAAAAAGCGCTGAGCGAAAAAGCCGTCGGCGGCACCATCTTGTTCACCAATACCCGCGAACAGTGCGACGCCCTCGCGACCATCATCGTCAACATGGGCCGCACCTGCACCATCTATCGCGGCGAGATGGACAAGGTGGAGCGCCGGGCCAACCTCAAGGCGTTTCGCGACGGCCAGGTCGAGCTGTTGATCTCGACCGACCTCGCGTCCCGCGGTCTCGACGTCGAGCACGTCGGCCGCGTCATCAACTACCACCTGCCCAAGGAGCTGGAGAACTACCTCCATCGGGTCGGCCGCACCGCGCGCGCCGGTCGCGCCGGGCTGGTGATCAACTTTGTCACCGAGCGAGACCAGCCCTTGATGGACGAGGTCGCAGGCCTCGGCACCACCAAAGCCAAACGCTGACCTCACTGGTCAGCGCGCGGCGTCGTCGCCGACGAGAGCGCGAAAGCTCGCCTCGGTCGGGAAGCGCCCGAGGCTGACCAGGATGGCGGCAGCCGCCGGCAACAGCATGCGCTCGGGCACCTGCGCTCCCATGAACAGCGCCGACACAAAGCCCGACAGCGTGCAGCTCTCGGCGAGGGCCATCGACACCATGAATGGCGTGTAGGCTCGCTGCATCAATGACGACGACGACGACGACGACGACGACGACGACGACGACGACGACGACGACG
>CAJBHN010000323.1 GCA_903952805.1 uncultured Myxococcales bacterium
CCTTCGGACTCTTTTGTTGCTCTTGGACATCCCTGTCTCCTACAGCCCCGTCGGCTGTGTTCGGGTGTCTACCAAACCGTATCAATCTCAGTTCACACCAGGTCACACCAGGTCACACCAGGTCACACCTTCGGTGTTGCAGGTGTGTGGCGTCCCGGGCCCACGATGCCCACGACGGCGGCCTGACGGCAGGCAGGATGAGCGCCACCTCGTTGCACCGCGGATGCTCTGCGACGGCACAGAGGGTGCTAAGGCTCCGCCATGAATCCACGTCGTCGCGCTTTCAAAACGCTGTTGCTTTGTGTTGCCATCGTTGGCTCGTTCGTGGCCGTCAGCGCCCGGGCGCAAACGCAGGACCCCGCCGAACTCCCTGCTCCCATGAGCGTCACCACAACGGCAGAGTCGCCGCCAGCGCCTGCGCCTGCGATGGTCGACGGCGATGCGGTCGTTCCTCCCGCGCCAGCGGCGGCCACGTCGTCGACAGCGGCCGTGACGGCTCTACCGCGTCTGCGCGACGACGAAGCCGCCGAAGCCGCCTATCGCCGCTGCAAAGAGTTGCTGGCCCGCCCCGATACCGAAGCCATGACCATCGAGGCCGGCGTCGCCGCCAGGGCCTGCTACGCCGACGTCGTGGCCGCCCACGCCGACACGGTCGCTGCCCTCAAGGCCAGCGCGGGGCTCATGGTGTTTGATGCCCTGCTGCAGCGTCCCGTCCAGGACGGCCCCGAGATCCCCGCTGGCCGCCTGGGCGTCAGCGCCACCCTGGGCCTCTTTGGCGTGTGGAACGCTGTGGCCGGCGGCATTCTCGTCGGCACCAACACGTCCAACGTCGACGGCCCCTTGCTGGTGGCCGGGTCCGGCGCCGCCGCCGTGGGCCTCGGCATCGCCGCCGGCGTGGGCGGCTATTATCTCGCCGATGCCTTGAAGCTCGACGAGGGCAGCGCCCGCCTGGTGGCCTCGGGCGTTGTCTGGGGCACGGTGCTTGGCACGGCCATCGCGCCCAGCATCGCCCGGCTTGAGGGACCAGCAGGGTTCAACCTCGCGCTCGGCGGCGTCGTTGGTGCCGGCTACGTCGGCGGCGGCGCGGCGCTGTTGCTGAGCAGCCTGGTGCCCTTCGACGAGGCCCAGGTCAGCATGATCAACTCCGGTGGCATGATGGGTTCGACCGTGGGGCTGCTGCTGCTACCCAACCTCGCCGCAGCCGGCGTGCAAGACACCTCGATGTATTCGCTGACCTACATCGGCAGCACCATGCTTGGTCTGACGGCCGGTGGCGTCGTTGGACGCTATGCGAACTACACGTGGGGCGAGACCCTGCTGTGCGACCTCGGCGCCGTATTGGGGGTCGTCGCAGGCGGCACCGCCTCGGTCGTCCTTGGTCTCTCGGGATCCAACAACGCGCTCCTGCAGACCGCAACGCCAGCCGTCGGCCTGGTCGGTGGCTACGTCGCCACCGCTCTCATGGTGCGCGAGTGGCGCGCTGACCGCGGCGCCCCCATCTGGCGCGATGCGCCCTCGGTGCGGCCCGTCGCCATGGCCATCCCCGTCGGCAAGAGCATCGTGCCCAGCCTCGGCGTCATGGGCAGCTTCTGAGCGGGGCGCTCACAGCGCCGGCGGGCCGTCGGCCACGGCCCGACACCAGGCGCCGACCGGTTCGTGCGGCATCGCCTCGACGACGTGGCCGTCGCGGCCGACCATGCTGCGGTTGCTGACCAACGCATTGAGAATGGCTTCGTCGACGGCCTCGATGACGGCGGTGAAGACCGGGTTGAGGGCGTCGTCGGGCAGGACCTCCAGCGAACGTGGCATCAGGCCCGGCGCAAAGGCCCCGGCATTCGCCGTCGAGAACGCCAAGAAGATGTCGCCGCTGCCATGCCCGGCGATGCCGCCGCTTTTGCCCACGCCAAGCCCGGCCCGACGCGCGAGCCGCTTGAGCTGATGCGGCACCAACGGCAGATCGGTGGCGATGACGACGATGATCGAGCCGGCATCGGCCGCCGCCGACGGGGCCGTCGCCGCCGCGTCCATCAGCCAGCGACCGACCGGTATGCCGGCGATGGTGAGCTGTTGTCGTCGGCCAAAGTTCGCCTGCACCAACACGCCCACGTGGCCGGTCGTGGTGCCCGGTCCGGCATCCGTCACCCCGGGCGGGTTGCCGACGACGACGCGGCGGGAACTTGTGCCCGTGCCACCCTTGAACTCGTAGCAGACCATGCCCGTGCCGCCGCCGATGCTGCCCTCGTCGATGGGGCCCGAGCGCGCGTCGTCGAGGGCGGTGCCGACGTCGAGGTCGGTGACATGGAACCCATTGATGTCGTTGAGGTGACCGTCATAGGTCTCGGCAGCGACGGGCAGTGCCCACGGCGCCATCCGCGTCGGCGCCCGCGACAGCATCCATTTGACGACGGCGTCGCGCGCGAGGCCAACGCTGTGGGTGTTGGTCAACACGATGGGAAACTCGGTGCGACCGCACTCCTCAATCCAGACAAAGCCCGTCATTTCGCCATTGCCATTGAGGCTGTGGACGCCAGCGAACACCGGCACACCGGCACCCTCGCGGCCGCGGGGGAAGATGGCGGTCACGCCGGTGCGCACGGGGCCCTGGCCCACGACCAGGGGGCCGTCGCCGCGGATGATGGTGCGATAGCCAACCTCGACGCCAGCGACGTCGGTGATGGCGTTGTGGACCCCAGGCACCCCCAGCAGCGGGATGCCCAGGGCGCGGGCCCGGGGCTGGCCGGTGGGGGACAGATGATGGGCAGGCGCAGCAGGGGATACAGCAGGATCGACCATGCCAGGTCGTGCATCACCACGTCGACGGCTTCAACAGCCCCCAGGCCAGGATCTGGTCGGGGCCACGGCGAAGTCGTCAGCGTCGTTGGGATCAGCCGTCGGCGAGGTAGCGCTCGGGCAGGTGCAGTCGGGCGTCGCTGTTTCGCAGACCCGCCAATGCGTTCTTGACGGCGAGCTCGCCGTCTTCGCTCAGGCTGTCGAGTGACACCTGCATGAGTTCCAGGTGTGCGAAGTGGGGAGCCAGCTGCAGCAGGGTGCGGTGATCATCGCCGAGGTCGGCGTTGACCAATCGCAGTTCGCGCAGGTGCGTCAGCGTCGTCGACGTCGACAACGCCGCCAGCAGCCTCAGAGCCCGCGGCCCCAGTCCATCGATTTCCAGCGCAGAAAGAGCGGGGAAGCCGTCGGCCACCACCAGCGCAATCAGGGCGTCGATGGCGTCGTCGCTGGCCCAGCCCTCGGGGTGCAGGCCGACCGACAAGCGCAAAAGCGCGGGCAAGGTCACGTCAGCCAGCGACTCGAGCACCGCCGCCGACACCGGGGACCCAATCAAAAACAGCTGCTTGAGCTGCGCGTGGGTCGTCGGCGCAAAGGTCGCAAGGCCGGTGACAAAGAGCGTCTGGAGGGACGGCAGCTGTGCCAGCACCGACGTCAGGTCTCCCCAGGGCGTCTCGCCCTGCCGGGTCGTGGTCTGCGACGGCGTGTCGAGCACCAGCTTCGTGATCTGCGGCCGCGCCTGGTGGGCGACGGCGTTGAGCCAGGCGCGCTCGGTGCCCGCGGGGACCCTCTGCACCAGCTGCAACGTCGTGGCGCCGTCGGCGGCGCAGTCCATCACGGCGGGCAGAAACGACAACTCCGCTGGCGAGGCATCGCGACTTGGACCCTCGTCGAGGGCGATGGTGCGCCAGCTGGCGGGGCGCGCGAACTCGCGCTTCCACACCTGAAAGAAGGCAGCCTCCGCCGGCGAACGGGGTTCGGGCAGCGGAGGCAGCTCGTCTTTTTTGGGAGGCGTGTCGACGACATGCTTCATCAAGGTGAAGCCGCGGGCCTGTCGTTCAACGACGACGACGCGGGCGGCCTGCAGCGCAGCTTCGGCGCTCTTCAGTCGCTTTTCCTCACGCCGGTCGCCGAGGGCGACCGCCAACATCGAACCATCGACGACGATGGTCATGGTCTGCTGTGTGCTGCGATGCTTCAAAATCCAGGAGGTGGCCACTCCCCTCCGTAGCCGTCCGCGAGCACAACACGCAACGTGTTTTCGCGGGTTCTCGTCGCCCGATGTGCGCCCGATGTGCGCCCGATGTGCGCCCGATGTGCGCCCGATGTGCGTCCGGCGTGTCCGGCGTGTCCGGTGTGTCCGGCGTGTCCGGCGTGTCCGGTGCGGTCTTGCGTTGCCGGTGGCGGCGGTCGACAGTGGCCCATGTTCGCCACCATCCATCATCATCGCTTTTGGTACGAACTCGCCGGCGACACTGGTTCACCCGTGATGCTCATCATGGGCTTTGGCATCTCGGGGCGGGCCTGGTTGCCCCAGGTGCAGGCGCTGCAGCAGCAGCACCGGGTTGTCATCTTTGACAACCGCGGCATCGGCCAAACTGAGAGCAGCAAGACACCCTACGGCTTCGCCGAACTCGCCGACGACACCGTCGGCCTCATGGACCAGCTCGGCTTCGACAAAGCCCACATCGTCGGCGTCAGCATGGGGGGCATGATCAGCCAGCACCTGGCCTTGCGGCACCCCGAGCGGGTCCAAAGCCTGAGCCTCATCGCCACCTTCCCCGGCGGCTCCCTGCGCCACACGGTGCCGTCGTTGAAAGCGCTGGGCTTGTTTGCGAGGGCCAACACCAGCCGAGGCGCCAGCCGCATCGCCGCGCTGCGCAAATTGCTCTACACCAAGCGCTACCTCGACGAGGTTCAGCCAGAGCAAGCCTTCAGCAGCCAAAATCTCGAGGTCTTCGCCGTCCCCGCCGACACCACCACTCGCCTCAATCAGCTGCGGGCCGTGCTGCGCCACGACACCACCCGTGAGCTGGGCCGCATCAAGGCCCCCACGCTCATCATCAAGCCGGAAATGGACCTGTTGGTGCGCCCAGAGAACAGCGAGCGCCTGCACGTCCTGTTGCCGGGCTCAAAGATCCTGCGCCTGGCCAACGCCGGCCACGGCGCCACCCACCAAAGCGCCGACGCCATCAACCACGCCCTGCTCGACCATTTTGCCCAGGCCGATGGCCGTTCGATGTTGCCGTCGTCGGTGGCGTCGCTGTCGTCGTCAGCACCGGCATGATGGCGCCGATGTTTCAGCTCGCTCAGTCGTCGATGGGTTCAGGCGTGGGGAGCTTGCGGCCGTCGGTGCGGAGGTAGCCCGGGTCGAGGAGGCCCATCCGCTTCAGCCGCAACTCGCTCGCGGCCTTGAGCACGCCGAGGCCGTATTTGACCGAGCGTGCAAAGCTGATCGACGAGGCGTCGTCGAAAATCCCGACCTCGCCTTCAGGTCGACACTGCCTCCCTCCGCTTCGCATGCGATGGCAGGCTTGTCCACGGCAGGACAGGGCGTTGACGCCCACAGTTGGTCGCATGAAGCAACCGCATGACCGACTCACTTCGATGCGTGTGCTGTGGCGAGGCGAACTTTCGTCAGCTCTTTCCGGCGATGACGAGCGGGTTCTCCGTCGCCGAGTGTCAGACGTGCGGCGCTCGTCGCACCACCCCCGACCTCAGCGACGAAGAGGTCGCCAAATTCTACCCGCAGACCTACTACGGCGAGGGCAACAAGCGCTTCAACTGGCTGCTGGAGCAGGCATCGCGCGCCATTCGCAAGGAACGCGCCCGAAGCATTGCCGCCCGTTTGGGAACGCCCGGTCCGGTGATGGACGTCGGCTGCGGTCGAGGCATCATCCTTGCCGAGCTGCAGGAGCTTGGCTTTCAGAGTTTCGGCATCGAGCTGTCTGATGCCGCCGCAACCCACGCGCGCGGCCTTGGCATCGACGTCGGCACCGACCTCTTCGATCCCCGCTTTCAGCCAGGCACCTTTGTTGGCGTGACGTTTTGGCATTCGCTCGAGCACATTCGCCGCGCGGACCTGGCGTTGGCGCGCGCGGTGGAGTTGCTGAAGCCCGGCGGCGTGCTTGGTATCGCTGTCCCCAACAGCGGCAGCCTGCAAGCGACGTTGTTTTCGCGCTACTGGTTCCACCTCGACGTCCCTCGGCACTACCATCACCTGTCCACGAAGAACGTGGAGCAGATGATGGCTGCGGCCGGCCTCAACGTCTTTGCGCGTTCGACCTTGAGCCTTGAGCAGAACCCCTATGGTTTCGTGCAGAGCGCGCTCAACGCCGTCGGCATGCCCGAGAACCTGCTCTACTCATTGTTGAAAGATCCATCGGCTCGAACCCACGCCATCGGCGAGCATCCGCTGGCAGCGGCTGCCTCGGCGTTGGCGACCCCGGCGCTGGCGACGGTCAGCCTGGTGGCGAGTGCGGTCGAAGCCGCCGTCGGCCGGGGCGGCACCGTCGAACTGTGGGCGCGCAAGCCATCAGCGCCCGGATGATGAAAGCGCTGCACCGTGCTCGTTGGCCGACGTCAACGGTCGCAGCGAGGGGGTGAGTGTCGGGGACTGTCGGGGACTGTCGGGGACTGTCGGGGACTGTCGGCGACTGTCGGTGTCACACCGGAGATGTGCGTCGTGGCGCGCCAGCAGTATTTCTCTCACGCGTGACATGACGGTGACACCCGCTGGCATGAGGGTCATTACACTCACGATATCCGCCTGTTGTGGGCTGGAAGTCACTGCGCCGGACCACACGCCGCACCTCGTCGGAGACGGCATGTACTACGCCCTCTGCTTCCTTGTGTTCTTTGTTGCCTACGCCCTCACCATCGTGACGACGAGCGTTGGCTACCACCGCGGCCTGACTCATGGCGCCGTCACCCTGCACCCGCGGCTGCGCCGCTTCTTGATGGACTACGGCATGTGGCTGATCGGCATCGACGCCGCGGCCTGGATCTGCATGCACCGCTTGCACCATCAGCATTCCGACACCAAAGACGATCCCCACTCGCCGTTGAACGTCGGCTTCCTCGGCATGTTTGGCGCCCAGCTGGCTGGCTACGATCGCTCCCTGGCCGGTTTGAAGGCCGGAGCCGAGCCCTACGCCACCATCGGCCATGACGTGCATCTGAGCTGGCCCAATCGCTCGGGCCTGTGGGGGCTGCCGTACCTGCTGCACGCCGCCATCGCGGTGGCCGTCGGCGTCCAATGGGGTTGGTTGATGGGCGTGGCCCTGTTCGCCGGCATGATGAGCCACGCCGTGCAGGGAGCCTGCATCAACGCCCTCGGGCACGCCGTCGGCGGCCGCAACTTCGACCTGCCCGACAACTCCCGCAACAACACCTTTGCCGCCTGGGCCGTGCTCGGCGAGGGCTATCAGAACAACCACCACCGCTACCCCGCGTCAGCGCGCTTCTCCTACCGTCCCTCCGAGGTCGATATGGGATGGGGCGTCTGTCGACTGGGCGAGTTTCTCGGGCTGTTGCGGATCGAGCGATCCACGCTGATGCCCAAGCTCGTGGCGGTCGAAGCGGCTGCCGCTGCTGCAGCTGCCGCCCCTGCTCAGTAACGCCCCCCAGGCGCGGCCAGGATGTGCCAGAGCACCCAGTCGACGTCCTTCGTCGACGACGACGACCCGGTGTATACCGGCCTTTCCATCGGGGAGGTCGTATGCCTGCGACGCCAGTGACAGCCTGGAAGAACATCGGCGTCATGCGCGGCATCGGCATCGCCATGGTGGTGCTCAATCACGCCTCGATGGGGGCGTTTGGTGTGCTGCGGGCGTCACCGGTGCAGCAGCCCGTGTCGTCGCTGGCGGTGCTGGTCGAACTGCTGGTCAAGGGCCTGACGCCGGCGTGCCTGCCGGTCTTCTTGTTTGCCTCGGGCTATTTCACGGGTCGTTTCTCGTCGACCTGGAAGGCGGCTTCGAGCAACGCCTGGCGGATCGTGCAGGGCTACTGTTTGTGGTCGATCCCGAGCTTCGCCATCCTCGTCGCGCTGGGCGACCGCGTCGTCGACCGGGACGTGGTGCGCAGCTTCGTCGTCGGGGGACCGTGGCCCTCCTACTGGTTTTTGATCCTGCTGGTGCAGCTGTCGTTGGTGGCGCCCGTCATCGCCAGGGGCATCACGGCCTGGCCCCGTGCAGCGGTGGCTGTGGTCATCGTCGTGCAGTGCGGGGCGACGGCGGCTGGCTACGCTGCGGCGGCCGGCGCGCCAGTTGTGCCCAACCACGCCGTCGTCATGCACCTGCACTTCTTTGCCGGCGGCATGATCTTCTCCTCACGGGCCAGCAGCCTGGTTCCGTTCATCATCGCCCATCGTGCAGCCATCGCCGTCATCGTCTGCGTGCTCGCCGGTGTCAGCTGTGCAGAGAGCGTGTGGCTCGGCCATGTCCTGGGAGACGGCAGCCCCGCCTCATGGGTGTATGGAGGCGAGCGCTTGAGTCTGCAGTCCTTCGCGGTCGCGTTCATCGCCTGGCTGGTGACCTTGCCATCGTCGACGATGACGAGGTGGCGCACAAGCCTTGATTGGATCGGGCTGCGCTCGTTGGCGGTGTTGTTGATGATGGATCCCTGCGTGTCCTGGTCCACCCGCATCATGTGGCACTTCGAGGACATCATGTTTGGGTCTCAACGCTCCGTGTCGCTGCCACCAGAGTGGATGATGAGCGTTGGCCTGCTGCCCGTCTTGTTCGTCGTCGGTCTGGGGGTGCCCATCGCCACGTTTCAGCTGGTCGAACTGGGCTTTGGCAAACGAGTGCGGGCGTTTCTCTTCAGCTGATGCCGCTGCTGCTGATGCTGATGCTGATGCTGACGACGAACAACACCACCGCCATCGCCGTGGCAACAGCATCGGCTGGTGACCGCGCTTGTGCCGTCGAGCCATACTGCACCCATGACACCTCAACAGATCATGACCGTGCGGACCGTCTGGAGCAGCCTGGTGGTCTCCAATGTCGTCATCGTCGCCATCGGCTTCGTGGGCGTCGCCCACATCACCAACCCCGCTGCGCTTGACCTGCAGCACCTGGTGCCAACCGATCTGGACGCTGCCGCCATCATCTGGGCCGTCGGCTTCGCCTCCCTCGGCGCCTCCTTCGCGCTGCCGAAGCTGCTGGTCAGGGTCGCGTCGTCGTCGTCGTCGTCGTCGTCGTCGTCGTCGTCGTCGTCGTCGTCGTCG
>CAJBHN010000324.1 GCA_903952805.1 uncultured Myxococcales bacterium
GCATCCGTTGCATCCGTTGCATCCGTTGCATCCGGTGCATCCGTTGCATCGGTTGCGTCAGTTGCAGGGGGAGATGATCTCGAGGGTGGCGGCGTCCACCACCAGGGCCGGGCCGTTGTTGGCGACGATGATGGCCTGGTCGCGGGCACCGGACCGGGTGATGACGAGCTGGTCGGAATCGTTGCCCGTGAACGCGCCGCAGCCGCTGGACGCGTACAGGGCAATCAAGGTGTCTGAGTCCTGCAGGCTGGCGGGGTTGGCGGCGGCCACCATGTCGACGTCGTCGAAGGGGTCGGTGATGTTGTCTTCGACGGTGGGGCGGGTGCCACCGAAGGCCGCGCTCACATACGTCACCGTGATGCCGCGGCCGTCGCTCTTCAAGAAGCGATAGATCCAGCGGCGGGTGAAGTTGCCGGTGTCGCCGATGTTGACGCGGCCGCTGCCGTCGATGGCGAGGCCCACGACGGACGACAGGCGGGCGGTGGCGTCGACGGCGACCGCCCGCTGCACGGCTTCGGGCAGCAGGTCCTGCAGCGTGACCGTGTCGCCAGTTTCTGGGGGAGGCTCGACGATGACGACAGGGACGGTGGCGGTGAAGTCGCCGTCGCAGGTTGCGGCGCGGGCGGTGCCGCTGGTGACCGAGGTGAAGTCCACCAGGGTCGGGCTCGAGAGCCGCCCGGCGGCGTCTTCGACGACGGCGTAGACGGCGGTGCGGGCGCTGACGGTGGCGGGGTCGAGGCGGACGGTGCCCCCCGTGATGGGCAACTCCTCGACGATGGTCTGGGTGGAGAAGTCGAAGGTGCTCGGCGCCTGGGGCGAGGGCGTTGAACTGAAGACGACGAAGCGGACGATGTCGTCGTCGCTTTGGGCCGAAAACGTCACGTCGGCAGCGGCGGCGGCGATGACGGCGGGGCCGGTGACGGTGACGGTGGCGCGGTCGGTGACGAGGGTGAAGGTGGCTTCGACGCTGCTGCTGTTGCCGGTGCCGTCGAAGGCTTTCACTTCGAGCAGGTGGGACCCGGTACGGAAGCCGAGGCCGGCGGCGGCCGTGATGGGTTGGCTGGCCCAGATGCCGGCCGTGGCTGTTTCGCTCATGACCACGATGCGTTCGCCCGTGTCGAACGGGTCGTCGACGAAGGTGGCGAACACCGTTTCGACGCCGCTTGGATCACTGACGGCAGCGGTGACGCGCAGGCCGCAGCCGTGGGTGGCGGCGTCCACGGGGACGTCGATGCGGATGCCTGGCCCCTCGGCGTCGTTCACCGGGCAGGTGGAGGGATTGCAGTCCTGGTCGCTGATGGTGTCGCAGTCGTCGTCGGCGGCGGGATTGATGGCCGGGTTGGTGTCGGTGCAGTCGTTGCCGCTGTCGGCAAAGACGGCGTCGACGGCGATGAAGCCGTCGGCGTCGCAGTCGTCGACGGTGCCGCCGCTGCTGATGGCGAAGTCGACGACGGGATTGGCGGGCCGGCAGTCGAGGCCGTCGGGGACGCTGTCGCTGTCGCTGTCGGCGCTGTCGGGCCTCGAACCGAGGATGAGCTCGTCGAGGAAGCCGAGGCCGTCGTTGTCGTCGTCGCCAAAGTCGCCGTCGCCGCCGATGGTATCGAGGGGCGTGCTGAACACGGGGCTTTGCACGTCGCCGGTGACGACGGTGATGCCGTCGGAGCGCAGGCGGCCCAGGAAGCGACGACCGTCCCCGGCGGAGGCCGTGACCACCCCCGAGAACGTCAGCTCCAACACGTAGCGGCCGGGGACTGTATCCAGGAAAGCCGAGAAGGTGACGCCGTCGTCGGCGCGTTGCAGGTCGACGGTGACGTCGGTCCCATCGTCGTTGACGAGGCGGGCCTGGCAGCCGAGGTCCCCCACCACGCTCAGGGCCTGTTGCAGGCGGGCGGGGGCCGCCACCGCCATCGCCGACGACGACGACGACCCATCGACACAGGACGCGCCCAAGGTCGCCAGGCCAAGCAGGCCTCGGGGCAGCATGCGGAGGCGAGAGCTGATCGTCGATGTCATCGGGCACCTCCGAGGGTGTCGTCGGCGTTGATGGCGACGTTGATGCCGGTCTTGGCAGTGTCGCCCTGGCCCAACAGCACCACGGTGCCGACGGTGGCGGCGGCGGCGACGCCGACGCCACCCCCAAGGGCCGTCCAAAACCACCAGGTCTCGTAGAAGGCAGCAGCGGGGACGACCGCGGTCTGGGCGATGGGCACCGTCGTGGTCTGGCCGCTGTTGATGATGACCCAACTCGACTGCGCTTCGTGGTCGGCGAGGGTGACGTTCAAGCGATGGGCCCCGACGGGCACCGAGAGCTGCCCGGCCGGGGCGGTCCCCCGCACCACGTCGTCGAGGAGGATGCGGCTGCCGTCCTTGACGCCGTCGACCACCAGCAGTCCGCTGGGCACGGTCCCCGCTGGTGAAAACAGCCTGTCGACCGCGGGACGGATCACCTCGAGGAGCAACAGGGGCTCGCCCCCCCACTTCTCGTCGACAGCGCCCAGGGGTTTGGCCCCTACGGCGTCCAGCGCCGTGATGGTGAGGGCATAGCCGCCGTCGATGCGCGACAAGCGGGCGGCCACGATGACGTCAGCGCCGAGGGCGTCGGCGACCTCGGCAAGGCAGCTGTCCTGTTCGCAGCCCACCAGCTGCTTGTCGCGCTCGTGGTCGAGGAGGGTCGTTATCTGCTCGGCGGAGAGGACCTCGGCCCCCGTCTTGAGCCGCGTCATCTCGGCGATGCGGGCGCTCACCTGGGCCCCCACGCCGGCGTCGACGCCGTCGGTCTGGGTGCGCATCACGGCGATCTTCTTCGGACCCGCCCCTGCCGCCTGGGCCATCGCCAGCGGCGTCACGGCCATCGTCAGCACCGCCAACACCACCGACCGAGTCATCACCAGGAAGCACATGGCGCCGAGTCTAGCCAATCCCCGTGACCCAGCGCGATGCGGGCCTGCCGGCCGTGTGCAGCCGTCGTATGCGGCCGTCGTATGCAGCCGTCGTATGCAGCCATCATGTCGGAGGGTTAACGACATGTGGTGCGGTGTCTTCCTCGCTCACAGCTCGTCAGCCTGTTGCGCAGGCTCGTGTGAAGCATCGACTGCGCATCGCCCGCACGGGGTGAGCCTCTCGCAGGCCACGATGACGTCGTGGGCAACCGTCACCCGCTGCATCGCGCTCTATCGTCGGTAGAGCACGGCCATCGCGATTCTTCGCAAGGTGTCAGGGTCCATCTCCCGGGTGCTGAAGCGGCAGTTCAGCATGATTTCGTCGGGTGAATCGCTCAACGGCGTGACCCCGAGCACCTCAATGGTCACATTGAAGACCAAAGACCGCTTCAGCTGAAGCGTACCAGCGATGGCATCACCGCGGTGGGAGGTATCGGCGCGGGGAACAGCCAGCGCGAGGCCACCGATGGAGTAGTCGATGAGCCGACACATCAAGCCATCGTGACGCGTAAAGGC
>CAJBHN010000325.1 GCA_903952805.1 uncultured Myxococcales bacterium
CCGACGTCAGCACCGACGTCAGCACCGACGTCAGCACCGACGTCAGCACCGACGTCAGCACCGACGTCCACCTGGCCATCGTTGCCGAGAAACTTCTTGATCCATCGGTCGATGAGGCCCATCGGTAATGCCAGGTCAGGGGGTCGCGGGCGTGGTGGTGGTCGTCGTCTTCTTCTTCGTCGTCGTCCCGGCGGCAGCAGGCCCGCAGGTCGTGATCGCTCCTCCATCGACGACGACCGGCAACACGACGCCGGTCGTCAGCGGCAGGTTGGCCTCGACGCGGGGATCGCTCGCCTTGAAGGGGAGAGCCCAGCGCTTCGCCACGCCACAGGCACATTTCGTCAGCTTGTCGACGTCCTTGATGGCGCCACGCTCGACCCCCTTATCGGTGCAGCGGCTCAACTCCAGCTGCCGACCTTCGGCCACAGCCACGAGCCTGCCAGCGGGCGATGCGGCGGCGGTGAGCTCCCTGGTGACCGCCGAGCCCAGGCTGAAGCCCTCTGGCCCCTTGCGCACAACGTCGATCGCCCGTTCGCTGTCCATGAAGCACCGTTTTGCGCTCAGGACGCCTTGAATCTCGGCCTGCTCGTCGGGGGATGCGTCGGCACTCAGCGCAAGCGATGCGGTGCGGCTCGCACAGGCGCAAGCCTGCTCCCGCAAGCGTCCGCCAGGCGGATGGCCTGCAAGGACCTGCTCGGCAGCAGCTTTCAGCGGTGCACCCGCAGCAATGGCCTCCAGGTCGACCACGGCGTCAAACACGATGGCGCAGGCGCGTTTGTGCGCTTCCAGCCGGGTACGACGCAGCCCTGGCGCTGGTACCGATGGCGTATACGACGACGCCCATGACGCCGCCGCCAACACATCGCTGACCAGGTCCTGACGAACCTTCAGCTCGGCAGCGGTGGTGACCTGCATCGCATCGGCCATGGCGGCCACGACGGCCAGACGGCAGGGCAGGTTGTCGATATCCGCCGACTTCATGGAGGGGCGACAGGCATCCAGCAGCGGCGAAGCCAGGGCACTGCTGACGACGGCCGGGCTCGCTCCCCGCACCAGGCGGCCAATGCCCGCAGGCTCGACGGGGGCGGCGGCGACGACGGCGAAGGCGAAGATCAAGTACATGCGTCACTCTACCAGCCTCCACGCGTCGATGAGCACCCGTTCGCCGCGGCCTCCGGCCGGTGCCGTGGTGTCAGCAGTTTGCCTACATCGCCTCAGGATGCTGTTGCCTGTCCCAACGCTTTCGACCAGCATCGGCACCGCGCCGTCACGGCGCCTACGAGGTTCGATCGTGAAGACCCGCATCTACGCCTGGGGCAGCACCGACGTCGGCATGAAGCGCGACCACAATGAAGACAGCTATCTGCTGGCCCCCGATCTCAACCTCTACGTGGTGGCCGACGGCATGGGCGGTCATGCTGGTGGCGAGATGGCTTCCGGCATCTCGGTGCGGACCGTCGAAAAGACCGTGCGCAACGAGTCCGATCTCGTCCGCCCCGATGTGCACCACGAGGGTTCCATCGAGAAATCCCCGGTTGCCAAGCTGTTGTCGAACTCCGTCCGTGCCGCTTGCAACGCGGTCTATACCAAGAGCCAGCAGGTCCGTGAGCTGCAGGGTATGGGCACGACCACGACGACGCTGATGTTTCACGACAAGCATGCCTTCGTCGCCCACGTGGGCGATTCCCGCTGCTACCTCGTGCGCGACGGTCGCATCCTGCAGCTCTCAGAAGACCATTCCCTCGTCAACGAACAGCTCAAGGCCGGACTCATCACCGAGGCCCAGGCCCGTCAGAGCCGCTTCAAGAACATCATCACCCGTTCGGTGGGTTTTGATGCCGACGTCGAGGTCGACATGATCGCCGTTGAGATCAAGGTGGGCGACGCCTACCTGATGTGCTCGGACGGTCTGTGTAATCTCGTGACCGATCCCGAGATGTGTGACGTCGTCAGCGACAACTTCCTCCACCGCGTCCCCGAAATCCTGATCGACATGGCCAACTCCCGCGGTGGCGACGACAACTGCACCGTCATCGTTGCCTACGTCGTCGACGCCGATGACGTCGCCTGGCAGGATGACGCCGAGTTCTTCAAGGAGACCGTGCCCGGCGGTGCGGCCCTCAACGCCGGCAATGCCTGATTTTTCCCGTCAGGGTTGGAGTTTTGTCGACGTCACCGCCC
>CAJBHN010000326.1 GCA_903952805.1 uncultured Myxococcales bacterium
AGGGCGCCGACTCCGAAGACGACCCCGTCCCCCACAGTGGCTGACATCGATACCTGATGTGGGAAATTACCCACCTGGCGAACCGTGCAGGTGGACCGCAGTCTGGATACCTTCGCATGGTTGTCGGCGGCATCCGCCGACCGAACCCTGGAGTCTCCATGCGCCGCGCCCTGCCTTCTTTCTTGTTGCTCGCCAACGCTGTCGCCTGCAGCGGCGGCCAACTCGACCTGCCCGTCCCCCTCAGCACGCCGGCCTTCGACCTCGATGTCGGCAGCGCCATCGACCAGGCCGTCACTGCCGCCTGCCCCACCGCCGACGCCGTTTCGTGCCAGGGCATCGCCCTCATCTGCCAGGCCGAGTCGGGCGCCCCTTGCGATCCCGTCGACCTCCCCGCGCAATTCCCGGCCGAGATCGACGTCGACGGCACCACGACTCGCGCCGAAGATCTGCTGCCGGCCGAGGTCGCCGACGCCGCGCGCCCCCAGGTCGCCATCCCCGTCGACCTCGGCCAGGCCCTGGCCGACGCCGGCGCCAGCGACCCCGAACAGGTCAAATCCGTCAGCTTCGACGAGGTCTTCATCACCTGGGAGGAAAACTCCCTCAGCTTCGACGCTCCCGTCCTCGACGTCTATGTCGGCCCCGCCGCCAACGACGTCAGCGACCCCGAAGCCCTCATCGCCAGCGGCGACTTCGTCAAGGTCGGGACCGTCGGCAAAGACATCGATCCAGACACGGCCGGCTTCGAAGTCGGCCAGCTCGCCGAGACCACGGGCCAGGTTCCCCTCGCCTTCGTCGCCGGCGGCAACGACGCCTTCAACGAACGCCTCCGCTCGCTGGCCTTCACCATGGTGCTGTCGGCCCCCGAGGGGCAGAGCCTGACCCTCAAGGCCGTCGACGGCGACGACAGCAAGGTGAGAAAGCCCGACGGCGCTGCCGCCATCAAGCTCGAAGCCACCCTGACCTACACCATCGACGTCGCTGGCGCCCTCGCGCCGCTGGGTCTGTGAAGCGCGGCGGGGTCAGCCCTTGAGGCCCCGCATCCGCAGGCGCTCGACGACGTTGCCGCCGACGAGGTGTTCGTCGATGACGGCGTCGACGTCGGCGGTGGACGCCAGCGTGTACCAGACCCCCTCGGCGGGGTCGCTGGCGCCGTAGACGACGACGGCGGGGCCCTGGGCGCAGGTGTCGAGGCAGCCGGCTTTGTTGACGCGTACGGCGCCTTTGAGCCCCAGCCTGAAGCAGCGCTCCTTGGCGTGTTGGTGCAGGGCCAGGGCGCCCCGATGGACGCAGGAGCCCTTGGGGTCGTCGGGGGACCGCTCGTTGGTGCAGATGAACAGGTGGTGCTGAAAGGGAGGCGCCATGGGGGGAGTCTCTCGCTCCACAGGCTCGCTGTCGATGCCCGTCAGGCTTGAGCCCGGTTGCCGTCGGCGCCGACCTCGGCGACACCGGTTCCATGTCCGTCAGCGTCGCCCCCTCCCGTCCCGCCGTTATTGACCCCGATCCCGAGCGCACCTGGCGCGACACCGTCTACGTGTCGCCGCACAGCCAGCCCCAGCTGACGGCGAGGGCCGTCGTCATAGGCATGATCGTCGGCGG
>CAJBHN010000327.1 GCA_903952805.1 uncultured Myxococcales bacterium
CACCCGATACGCCAACGGCGCTCCTCATCACGTTGGCGGATGCGGCCAACAGCAGCGACCACGTATCCCTGCTGCATGCACACAGCGACTCTCGTCCTCGCTCGCAGCAACGTCCTGGTCGTCCTCGCCATCGTCGCCGCCGCCGGCTGCGTCAACGAACTCAATCCCCACACCCGCGAGGCCGACGCCGACCACAACGTCGCCTTCGTCGCCCAGGACGACACCCTCAACAGCCAGCTGACCACCGACGCCGAGGGCTATCGGGTGACGCCGGTGATCGATCGCCGGGGCGAGCCCTTCAACCGCATCGGCGTCCGCTACGACGTCGCCGGCACCGTCGTCGCCGAAGGCCGCGCCCGCCACGACGACAGCTGGAGCGACTGGTCGGAGCTGACCAGCACCTATGTCGATGACAGCGTCCACAACGGCCTGCTCGACGTCGAAGCCGACAGCGACGGCGCCCAGCTGCGCTTCAAGCTCGACGACGGCGCCAGCCTGCGCTTCCTGGTCACCGAGACATTTGTGTTCGCGCCCGCCGCCGCCGACGTCGACCTCGAGGTCGACGCCGAAGCCGCCAGCGAGGACCTGCAGGGCCTGGCCGCCGACGGCCTCGTCGTCACCCGCAGCCAATGGGGGGCCCGCTCACGCAGCTGTGGTCCCACCCACCAGCCCAATCGCTTGACCATCCACCACACCGACACGCCCAACAACGACTCCATCTCGATGCCGGCGCGGGTGCGGCAGATCCAGAATTACCACATCAACACCAGGGGCTGGTGCGACGTCGGCTACCACTTCCTCATCGGTCAGGACGCTCGCGTCTATCAAGGCCGCGTCGAAAACGTCCTCGGCGCCCACGCCGCGGGCGCCAACACCGACAACGTCGGCATCTCCTTCATCGGCACCTTTGACGACGCTGCCCCAAGCAGCGCCATGCTCGACGCGGCGGCCCGCATCATGAAGAGCATGAGCCGCACCTATGGCATCGCGCTCAATCGCGATCGGGTGCAGGGCCACCGCCAGGTCGGCACCACCGACACGTCGTGCCCCGGCGACGCGCTGTACAATGGCCTCAGCGACCTCATCAGCCGCGCCCAGGGAAGCACGGGCGGTGGCACTGATTCCACGACGACGGCGTGCAGCCTGGTCCAGGTCGACACCGACACCCTCAACATCCGCCCCGACGCCAACACCTCACGCGCCCCCATCGGCAGCCTGACCCTCGGCCAAACCGCCACGCGGCTGGCGTCGGTGACGGGGCAAACCGTCAACGGCACCAGCCGCTGGTACCGCGTGCAGCGAGGCAGCGTCGTTGGCTACATCTCGGGCGCCTACGCCTCCTGCGCCAACTGACGACGGCGACCGCCTGCGGGCACAAAAAATCGTCGTCGGCCACGATCATGGCTGACGACGACTTTTTTGGAGCCGCTGGTGGGCCCAGTGGCCCACGCGGCCCAGGATGACCGGAGCCGGGTGATGGATAATTTCCCATCACCCGGAACGGGGATCACTCGTGGGCGAGCTCCCAATGGTCGGGGCTGCGCCACAGGCGCGAGCGCAACAGCTGCCGCTCGTAGATGAACTCCTTGGGGAGCCGGTCAAAGAAGCGGTCGAAAAGGACCTCGTGGCCGTGGGCCTCGGCGGTGCCGGCGTCCTTGCCGATGGACATCAACTCGTAGAACTTGTTCTTGTCGTACTCGAGGCCCGTCCAGTTGATGTCCTCGTGACGAGGCATCCAGCCCAGCGGACTCTCGACGGCGTAGCCCTTGCCTTGCACGCGGTCGATGATCCACTTGAGCACGCGCATGTTCTCGCCAAAGCCCGGCCACATGAACTTGCCGTTGTCGTCTTTGCGGAACCAGTTGACCCGGAAGATGCGCGGGGGATTGGGCACCCGACGACCGATGTTCAACCAATGGGTCCAATAGTCGGCCATGTTGTAGCCGCAGAACGGCAGCATCGCCATCGGGTCACGACGGGTGGCCGCCTGACCGACCGCCGCCGCCGTCGCCTCGGAACCCATTGTCGCCGCCAGATAGACGCCGTGGCTCCAGTTGAACGACTGAAACACCAGGGGCATGTCCTTGGACATGCGGCCGCCAAAGATGAAGGCCGACACCGGGACGCCGTTTGGGTCTTCCCAACTCGGATCGATCGACGGGCACTGTGATGCTGGCGCCGTGAAGCGGGAGTTCGGGTGGGCAGCCGCCGTCCCCAACAGCGGCGTCCAATCGTTGCCCTTCCAATCGATCAGGTGCTCGGGGGCGACATCGGTCAACCCCTCCCACCACACATCGCCGTCGTCGGTGAGCGCGACGTTGGTGAAGATGCAATTCTTCCCGAGGGTGGCGATGGCGTTGGGGTTGGTCTTGGGGCTGGTGCCGGGAGCGACGCCGAAGAAGCCCGCCTCGGGGTTGATGGCGTAGAGCTTGCCGTCCTTGCCGGGCTTGATCCAGGCGATGTCGTCGCCGACGGTGAAGACCTTGTAGTCGTCGAAGCCCGCCGGCGGCACCATCATGGCGAAGTTGGTCTTGCCGCACGCCGACGGGAAGGCCGCGCCGACGTAGGTGCGCTTGCCCTCGGGGTTTTGCACGCCGAGGATCAACATATGCTCGGCGAGCCAGCCTTCGTCGCGTCCCATGACGCTGGCGATGCGCAGGGCCAGGCACTTCTTGCCCAACAGGGCGTTGCCGCCGTAGCCCGAGCCGAAGGACCAGATCTCGCGGGTCTCGGGGAAGTGGGCGATCGTGATGTCGTCGGGGCTGCAGGGCCAGCTCACGTCCTGCTCGCCCTCATACAGGGGCTTGCCGACGGAGTGGACGCAGGGGACGAAGTGGCCGTCGTGGCCGAGGACGTCGAGAGCACCCTGGCCCATGCGGGTCATGATGCGCATGTTGGTGACGACGTAGGGCGAGTCGGTGATCTCCACGCCGAGCTGGGAGATGTGGCTGCCAAGAGGCCCCATGCTGAAGGGCACCACGTACATGGTGCGACCCTTCATGCAGCCCTGGAACAAGCCCGTGAGCTTCTTCTTCATCTCGACGGGCGCCATCCAGTTGTTGGTCGGGCC
>CAJBHN010000328.1 GCA_903952805.1 uncultured Myxococcales bacterium
CCCGCGCCGCCGCCGCCACCCGCGCCGCCGCCACCCGCGCCGCCACCGCCGTTGACCACGACGTCGGCGCTGGAGCAGCTGTGGGGCGAACTGTTGCCGCACGTGGGCTGGATGACGGCCATCGTCATGCTGACGCTGGCCATCATCGCGTTGATCTGGGCCGGGCGCCGCCTGGGCGCGCCGTCGCTGGAAGAAAAGATGGTGCTCGCCCAGCTCAACCACGCGCCGCCCGAGCCGCCAGCGCCGTTGCCCGTCGAGCCCGAGGCCATCGCTGCCCCCAAGGTTGACGAGGACCAGACCTTCGCCGAGCAACAAGAGCAGCTGTGGCGTGAGCGCATGGCCGGCATCGACGCCGCCGAAGACGGCCCCGTCGTCGAGCTGCTGCGCGAGTGGTTGAAGGTGGGAGATTTCCCCATGTTGGCCCGCGCGGTCTTCGTCTTTGGCGACGGCCTGGCCCGTTCGTTTTCGACCGATGCCGATTTGGCGCTGAAGAAGATCGAATTCGCTGAATACTTCCGCGACGTCGACGAAAGCACGCTGCCCTCCCGCTCGGAATTCTTCCGGCGCCTCAACCAACACGCGATGAGCTCGCTGCTGATGTCGCAATCCGACGTGCAGCTCTACCGCGCGCTGCGCGAGGACTTCGGCTCTGGCGGCGTGCTGGGCCTGATGGAGGCGCTGCCCCATCGCTATGCGGCGCTGCTGTTTGCCCTCGTGCCAAGAGACACGCAGCACGACGTCGCCCGCTTGATGCCGTTGGACCTGCGCTTCGCGGTGGCCGAGCAGTTGTTGGCGTCGACGCGCATCTCGAAGGAGGAGAGCGCCTACATCTTCTCGTGCATCGGCGCCGCCCGCGACGGCGAGACCATGCCCAAGCCTCCCAAGGGCACCGTGACCGATCGTGGTCCGTCGGTGGATGCAGCGTCGGCGTTGTCGGTGCTGCTGCCCCATCTGCCGGCCGAGCAGAGGCCCGGCCTCTTCAAGCGGGCCCTCAACGGCGCCGGCAGCGCCCCCCAATGGTACGAGGACATCTTCTTTGGCGAGATGCTGCACCGCCTCGAGCCCGAGCAACGCAGCGACATCCTCCTCGACGTCGACGTGCGGGGGCTGGCAGCCTGGCTGTCGATGCAGGAGCAGGGCTGGCAGCGCACGCTGACGCAAGCGTTGTCGCCGTCGATGCAGGGGGCCATCCGCAGCAACAGCTCGTTTTCGTCGCGGGCCGAGCAGGCGTCGTTGGCCCGTCGGGGCCATCAGGACATCATCAAGGCCCTCAAGGCCAGCTACGCCAAGGGCAAGACATCGTTTCTGGCGCTGGTGTCCTGATGAAGCGATCGACGCGCGCCGCCGCCGTGGTTCGGGCCGTCGTGGCCCGGCTGGCGTGCGTCGGCGTCGTGCTCGGCGTCGTGCTCGGCCTCGGCGGGGCGGCCTGCGAACCCAAGGTCCCCATCGTCGACGTCGGCGCCCGCTTCGTCATCGCCGAGGCCACCTGGTTTGAGGCCGAAGAGACCCTCTTCGTCTTCTACCGCATAGACGCCGAGCAGGGCCTGTCGGACGCCTCGCAGATCGAGTTGTCGTTTTTGACCGACGTCGTCGATCAGGACTTCGCACCGCTGGCCTCGTTTCCGTCGGTCCACGAGCATGTGCCGGCGGACTGCGGTCCCCGCACCCTGTGTGGCAGCGCCAGCGTGCGGGTGCAGCAGCCGCCCCGCAGCGTGCAGCTGCGGCTGCGCTACCACCGCGACGGGGCGCTGACCCTGCCCGCCCCGCTGTCGTTTCAGACGGTGTTCGCCGGCCCGGCCCACACCAACCGCAGCGCCATCGTCTACGGCGTGTTTGACGACGACAACCGCGGCGTCCAATGGCGCTTGCGCCACCAGTTCCCCACCATCCGCAATCCCCAGGCCACCAAGCTGGGCCTGCGGCGGCGCTTCGTCGTCGACGGCGTCGTCCACGGCGACGTCGGCGTCGCCATCCTCGACGCTGTTCCCGACAACCCCTACGGCTACGGCCTGCTGGGACGGAGCTGTCCGACAACGTTTCTGCCCGCCGGCCTGTCATTGACCGACACCAGCGACCGCGCGGTGTTTGCCCCCGAGACCCTCGGCCTCGACGTCGCGCCCAGCCCCCTGCTGTGTGCCACCAGCACCGTGACCGACGGCACCGGCGACGTGAGCATCAGCGCCCTCGCCCAGAAAAATCCCCAGGTGGCCCCCGCCATTCCCGAGCTGCGCACGCCGATTCGCGACGCCGTGCGCCTGGGCTTCTTCCTGGAGGTGTGCGGTGCCGAGGTCATCGACGTCGAGCATCGCGCCATGCAATTGCAGCGGCTGCTGCTCGACGAGACCGACGTCCACTGCGTCGACGACTTCCGCACCGACGGCTTTGCATCTCGCCTTGCCCGGTTTCTGCAACAGCGCATCGACGAGGCCCGCGTCGACGGCGACGACATGGTGCTGGTCCTTGGCCTGCAGCGAGCCGACAATGAAGCCCTGCTGCCGCTGTTGCTCGAAAATGCGCTGGCGCTGGTGGTCGACGAAGAGGGAGAGAAGAGTTCGCCCCGCCTGTCGGGAGCCCTGGTCTTTGACAGCGCCAGCTATACTCCCAGCGACGCCCTCGTGAACCGCACCGTCTTGTGGTGTCCAAGCAGCAGCAGCGTCGGCGGCAACCTCGGCGGCGACCTTGGCATCGATCTCGGCGCCATCACCGATGCAACGCTGCGCTCCTGCGCCGCCCAGGGCGACGCGACGCTGTCGCTCGGGCCCCTGGCCATCTCGAACCTGCCGGTGCTGCCCACCCGTCGTCAGTTCCGCACCTTCGTCGACCGCTTCAGTCTCGACCAGGCGGGCTCCATGCGCAGCCTGCGCTTCCGCGCGCCGACGCGCACGCCGCTGTCCGACAACGTCCCCATCGCCGACTTCGGCGTCGCCACTTTTTTCAACAACGAGGCCGTCACCGCCGCGGCCACCGACAGCTTCTCGTTTTGCGCCGATGACGACGCCATCAACGTCGTGTTCATGGGACCACCGGAGCTGTCGCTGGAGCCCCTGCCGCTGGCGTTGCTCCCCCAGGTCCACGCCGAATTTCCCCAGGTCCGCTACCCCATCGGCCTCGCCTGGGATTTCCCGTACCTCGTCAAGCTCAGCTACAACGCCGTCGCCGCCGGCGCCGTCACCGTCGCGGAGTTCACGGTGCCCTTCGGCCTGGCGAGCCCCGCAGAGGAATTCGTTGGCTCGTCGGTGTGGTTCGAGCAGAGCTTCGATCTGCGCGAGGTGTTGCTGCGCTGCGACCGCTTCTGCGCCCACCCGGTCTTCGACTCCGCCGGCGTCTACAACGTGCGCAGCCTGTTTCGCGATGCCCTGAGAAACCAATGCTACCGGCCCCGCTTCCCGAGCCGGACCGATGGGGGATTTCCCGATGATCCCTGACCTCCGTCCCCTGCTGGGCTGCGCGCTGCTGCTGCTCCAGCTGCTGGCGTCGTCGTCGTCGCTGGCGCAGGACGCACCGGCCGTCGTTGCCCCCGCCGTCGAAGCAGCCGCCGTCGAGGCACCGGCCGTCGCCGTCGCTGCCGACGACGCCACCGACGTCGTCGCCGCCAGCCGCACGCCCATCCAGGCGATGAACGAACACTTCCTCGGCTCGACGTCGCGGGCGGTGCGCTTTGATTGGCGTCGTTCGCCGGTGACCCTCGGCCTCGGCGTCTCTGAGCTCGTCGAGAAGAACACCTTTGGCCAATGGCGGGCGGGCGTCTTTGGTCGCAAGGCCTTCGACGACGTGATCGTCGAGGTCGGCGTCCACCTCTACCAGGCCTACGACACCCCCAGCAGCGAGACGCTGGCGTTGACGCCGTTTCGTCAGGCGGGGAGACCAAACCACCTCGAGATCGACGCCAATATTGGCTACGCCGTCGCCGAGGGCGTCGTCACCCCGCTGACATCGTTCATGCCACCCGCCGAGCTCGCCCTCGTCGCCCTCGGCGGCGTGCGCTACCTCGGCTACTGGCAGACCTTCGTCGACCGCACGCCCCAGGACATCGGCCTCGCGCTGGTGTCGCCGCAGCTGAGCGAAAGCGAGAAGGACCAGCTCGACGTCGACGCCCCCGGCGCCATGCTCGTCGACCCCGCCCGCCTGCACACAATGGCCGGCCTCTCCCTCGACGTGTATTTCCAGCCGGGCTTCTACGTCGCGCCGCGGGCCATGGTCGCCATCCCCGTGCTCGTGCCCATCACCGCGTCCCAGCTGGGCTTCTTTTGGGAGCTGTCGTTGGTCGTCGGGTACGCGCTGTGAGGCGGCTGGCGTCGCTGCTGGTCGTTGGCACCGCGCTGCTGCTGTCGACGATGGCGTGGTCGGCGCCGTCGACACCGGCAGCACCGACCCTGTCCGCCGCGGCCCGATCGACGGCGCCGCAGACGCTCGTATTTCACAACGCCCGCCTCGCGCTGCGCGAGGGACGTCCCCTCGACGTGCTGAAGCTGTGGTTGTTGCGCAATGCGATCGAGTCGAGTGGCACCGTCTCGGTCAACGACGGCGACTTCCGCTCGACGGTGTGGGCGGCGCTGGGCGAAAGCGGCCTGTGCCCCGACGGCTTCATCGAAGACGACGACGGCGCCGGCCTGTGGCCCATCGCCATCCACAACTGGCTGCTGAAGAACCAGCGGCGCGAGCCCCCGTCGCAGCCCAATGCCTGGTCGAGTTTTCGTGGCGGCGTGCAGCAGCGCCCGGTGTCGCTGTTCGACGTGCTCGACGTCGAGGAATTGCGCACGGTCCGCTTTTCGCGCGCGTTGTGCCTGACGCCGTGGGTGCAGCAGCCGCGGCTGTTTTTGCACACCGGCGCCGTGCAATGGGTCGACATGAACGACCGCTTGAGCGTCGGCTTGATGCTCAGGGACCTGCTGCAGCTCGCCCGCGACCGCGTCCACCAAGACAAGGTCACGGGACTGGCGTTGCTCGACACGCGGCTCTTTGACCTCGACGTCGCGCTGACCCGGCTGCAGGCCCAAAAGGCCCGCCAACAGACGTCGGTGCTCGATCAAGCGTTGCGCGCCGCCGGCGTCACCCCGGGAGGCCGCCTTGAGCTGACCAAGCGGCGTGAAGAGGCCTTTGGCACCAGCGCCCAGGGCTCCCTGTGGCGACGGGCGATGGCCTGGCCCGCCCCCGAATGGCTCAGCCTGCGCGAAGACCGACGGCTGTCGCTGTTTGCCGACGCCGACCGCGGCCTCGCCGGCATCGTCGACGACGCCGTCCGCGACGACCTCGTCATCGCCGTCGCCGACGTCCTCATCGAGCGCGGCGACGGTGCTGGCGTGGGCCGATGGCTCGGCTTCGCCGCCGGGCCCCCCGAGGGACACGGCACCGACGACGTCGTCGACCAACGCCATGGCGCCCCCCACCCGCACCGATCGCCTGCAGGGCGCGCTGTTTCGTGCGGCCCGCGGCGAGAGGCTGTTGAGCCTCGATGTCTCGACGGGCTTTCGCGAGCGCAGCGCGCTGGCCCTGCATCGCGGCGTCGACTTCTTGCAGGCCGGCGACACCATCGGCGCCCTGCGCAGCTTCGCCTTCGCCCTCGCCCACGCCGACGACAGCGCCGACCCCGAGACCATGCATCGCCTGGCTCGACGCTGGCTGGCCTTTGTGCTGTCGCAATACGCCACCACCGACGAGGTCATCGGCATCGTCGAGCAATTCGTCCCTGGAGTAGATTATGCCGTCGTCGTCGACAGCCTGGTGTGGCGGGCGGCGTTCCACCAGGATGCGCCGTCGTTTGTCGGCGTGTGCGCCTCGGCGACCCGGCGCAAGGCCGGGGCGGTGCTGCGCCTGTGCACGCAGCTCGAACCGTTGATGCGGGGAAATCCGGTGGCCTTGTGGGCCGCCGTCGAGGACAAGGGAGGTGCGGCCGCCGTGCGCTTCGCCGAGCGCCTGCTCGACGAGGTGTCGTCGGAGCCCCTCGACGTCCGCCAAAATCAGCGGGCGACGCTGCAGCTGACGGTGCGCGTCCTCGACGACGCCGCTGGCGGTGGAGCCTCGCTGCAGAAGAAGGTCGACGTGTTGCGCCGCCGAACCCAGGGCCTGCTCGATGGCATCGCCGCCTTCGACGACAGCATCCGCGGCCGCGTCGAAGCTGCTGCCCCCGACGGCGAAGCCTACGTCGGCAGCGTGCGGCTGGCGCCGGCCGACCCGCTACCGTGGCCCTTCGCCCGACCCCAGGCGACGCCGCCCGATCCGTTCCAGCCCATTGCGCTGCGGCCCGTGGAACAGACCCGCGACGGCGTCACCACCTTCGCGTGGAGCCTCGGCGAATGACGCTGCCCACGTCGCCCACGTTGCCCACGTTGCCCACGCCGCAGCAGCGGCAGACCCTGCTCGACGCGGCCCGGCAGCGCGCCCGCGACGCGGCCCGCGACGCGAAAACCCGGCTGGGCACGCGGCGCCAGCGGCTGCCGACGATGCCGACGATGCCGACGATGCCGACGATGCCGACGTTGCCGACGATGCCGACGTTGCCGACGATGCCGACGCTCGGCGGGCCGCTCGCCGAGCAGCTCGAGCTGGTGCGGGAGGCGCGACGACGACGGCAGGCCCGCAGCGCCGTCGCCGTCGTCGTCGTGCTGCTGTTGCTGGCCCTGCTGCTGCGCGACTGCGCCTGCACCCCGCCGCCAGCAGCGCTGCCCGCCGACGACGCCGTGGCCCTGGTCTGTCCCGAGCAGCCCGAGTGCGGGCCGGCGGCCACGAAGAAGAGGCCGCCGTCGAAGGCGGTGCCGCGACCTCGACAAGGCACGACCGCTCCCCAGGCCAGAGACGTGCTCGCCGTGCCCCAGCTGCGCACGCCGCCGTGGTTGCAGGCTCTGCGCCTGCAGGTGACGGCGCGCAGCCTGGCCCTGGCGGCCTGCTTCAACGGCAGCGACCGGCCCGGGGCCCTGCGGCTGGCGGCGACGGTGACGCCGTCGTCGGGGGTGTTGGCCGACCCCGTCGTCGAGCCCCTGGTCGGAGGTCCGGTGTTGAGTTCGGTCCAGCGCAGCTGCGTGACGGCGGTGCTGACCGCGCCGCCCTATCGCCTGCCCACCGACGGCGTCGTCGACGTCGACGTCGGCACCCGCATCTCGCTGGTGCTGGAGTTCTGAAGCGGGGTTGCGTCGCTGTCGCCTTCGGCCCATGCCGGGTCCATGATGAAGTCTCCCCATTCGCTGCGCACGACGTCGCTGCGCACCTTCTCGTTGTTGTCGGGCCTCGCGGCGGCTGGCGTGCTCGCCTGCTCGCAGGCCAAACCGGTGGAGCCGACGCCGGCGGCACAGGCGGTGGTTGAGCCCCCGCCGGGCCCCACCATTTCCACCGCGCCGTTGCCGGCGGGCCTCGACGATGCCGCCCTCGATCGCAGCGTGAATCCCTGCGAGGACTTCTACGCCTTCGCCTGCGGTGGCTGGATGAAGGCGACCGAAATCCCGGCCGATCGTTCGAGCACGTCGCGCGGGTTCGTCGCGATTGTCGAACGCAACGAGCTGCTGATGAAGGACCTGTTGGAGCGGGCAGCGGCCGGCACGATCCCCGGCGACGATGGCAAGAAGCTGGGCGACCATTGGTCGACGTGCATGGATGAGCCCAAGCTCGAGGGTTCGCTCAAGATCCTGCAGCAGGAACAGAAGGCCTGGGCGTCGCTCAAAAACGGCAAGCAGCTCGCCGCCGCACTCGCGAAGCTGCATCTGCAAGGCAAAAACGCCGTGTTCACCATGGGCGCGATGCAGGACCTCAAAGACAGCCAGCTGCTCGTGATGGGCATCTTTGAAGGCGGCCTTGGCCTGCCCGATCGCGACTACTACCTCGTCGACGACGACAAGACCGTGAAGGTCAAGAGTGCCTACCGCGCCCACATCGAAAAGATGCTCGTGCTGGGCGGCGACAAGCCCGAGCTCGCCGGCACCAAGGCTGATGCGATCATGGCGCTGGAGAAGCGCCTCGCGTCGGCCACACGCACCAAGGTCGAAAAGCGTGATGTGGAAAAAATGTTTCACCGCCTCGAGCGCGACGGCACCAAGAAGCTCGCACCGTCGTTTGATTGGGACGGGTATTTCAAGGCCATCGGTCAGCCGAAGCTGACGCAGATCAACATCGCGCACCCGCCATTTGTCGAGGCGCTCGAAGGCGTCGTGAAGGACACGCCGGCGTCGACGTGGTCGGCGTATCTGCAATGGGTGTCGCTGCGCAGCAGCGTGCCCGCGTTGCCCAAGGCGATGCAGGATGAGCGCTTCCGCTACGAGAGCGAAGCCCTGACCGGCGCCACCGCCGATCGCCCACGCTGGAAAAAGTGCGTGGACCTGGCCGACAGCCAGCTCGGTGAAATGCTCGGCAAGCTCTTTGTCGCCGAGCATTTCGGTGCCGACGGCAAGGCCCGCACCCAGGCCATGGTCGACGCGGTGCGCGTCGCGTTCATCAAGGACATCGACAGCCTGACGTGGATGGATGAGCCGACCAAGGTCGCCGCCCGCGCGAAGGCCAACAAGATGGTGACCAAAATCGGCTATCCCGACGCCTGGCGCGACTACCGCAGCTACAAGACCACGCGTGACTCGTTCTTGAAGAACTACCAGGCCGGCATCGCGTTTGAGGTCATCCGCGACCTCGCCAAAATCGGCAAGCCTCTCGACAAGGGCGAGTGGCAGATGTCGCCGCCGACGGTGAACGCCTACAACGATGGTCAGCGCAACGAGATCGTGTTTCCCGCCGGCATCTTGCAGCCGCCATTTTTCAACAAGGCCGCCGTCGACGCCGTCAACTTCGGCGCCATGGGCATGGTGGTGGGCCATGAAATCACCCACGGCTTTGACGACGAGGGCAAGAGCCTCGACGAAAACGGCAACCTGCGCGATTGGTGGAGTGCCGACAGCGCCAAGCGCTTCGCCGACAAGACCGCCTGCGTCAAAGACCAATTCGATGCCTCGATCGCCATCGAAGACATCCACGTCAACGGCGCCTTGACCCTCGGCGAAAACACCGCCGACCTCGGCGGCTTGAAGATTGGGCTCGCCGCCCTGGAGGCGTCATTGTCGTCGTCGAGCAGCGCCGCGACCGCGTCGCCGTACTCGCCGCAGCAGCTGTTCTTCCTTGGCTACGCGCAGTCGTGGTGCAGCAAGTATCGCCCCGAGTCGGCCCGCTTGCGCGCCGCCACCGACCCGCATGCGCCGCCCTTTCTCCGCGTGAACAACCCGCTGGGCAACATGCCGGCGTTCGCCAAGGCCTTTGGCTGCTCCGCGCAGAACAAGATGGTTCGCGCCACCACCTGCGAAGTCTGGTGACGTTCACGGTCGTCGTCGTCGTCGTCGTCATCTTCGACGGCCTCTGAAACAGCAACGTCGGCGCCGTCGCCGACGTTGTTTTTTGGGGTGGGCCAGATCGCGTTTCCACGTCGCTGTCGCTGTCGAGCCCGCCGCTCAGGTGCCGGGAGTCGGGAGCCATGGCGAACGCGATGGGGAAATACTGCAGCTACTTCAGCAATTCTTTCATCTGGCGGGTGATGAAGGCGACGGCCCGCTGGGGGTTGAGCCGGTAGGCGGCGTCCATCAGCTTGGCGTCGGGGCCGACGAGGATGCGAAACGCGTTGTTCTCCATGCCGTCGATCATGATCGTCGCGGCTTTGTCGGCGGGCGTCGTCTTGATCGACGATGTCTTGGCGGCCGAACCGGCGGGCAGGTCGATGGTGACGCCGGAGTTCGTCGAGATGTTGGTGGCGATGGCGCCAGGGAAGACGACGGTGACGTGGACGTTGGTGCCCTGCAGCTCGGCGTGCAGGCCCTCGGTCATCAGCTTCACCGCGGCTTTGGATGCGCCGTAGATGCTCTGGCCAGGCACGGGCAAAAACCCGCCCATGCTGGAGATGTTCATCACGTGGGCCTCGGGGCGCGCCAACAGATGGGGCAGAAACGCCTTGGTCATCGACAAGGTGCCGAGCCAATTGACCGCCATGACCTTCTCGATGGCGGACCATTCCAGGTCCTGCAAACGCACGAAGGGCTGGATGATGCCGGCGTTGTTGATGACGCCGTCGACGTGGCCGAACTGGGCGATCGCCTGCGTCGCAAAGGCCTCGACGGCGGGACGGTCGGCGATGTTGAGCAGAAACGTCGCCAGGCGCTCACCGGCGGCGGCGATGGTGACGGTTTCCGCCAGACTGGTGGCATTGATGTCGACGGTGATGACGCGGGCCCCCCGCTTGAGCAACTGCAGCACCAGCTCGCGACCCATGCCCGAACCACCACCGGTGACGACGATGACCTTGCCTGCAACCTTCATGGGAACCCTCCACGGCCCGTGGGCCTGATCTGCCAAAAGCGAACGTTAGCGCGCGTCCACTCGCAAGGCGCTGGGTCATCACGGTCGACGTCTGTGTCATCCAGCCCACGCTTTCCCCAGCGTCGACGAAGGGACACCGCCCGAGGGCCACAGCACAGGCTGAAAGATCGATGCGCCGCCCAATGGCGTGCCATCCAACCCACCGCTTCCCCCAGCGTCGACGACGGGCACACCCGACCAACGGCCGATGCGCCGGCACATGGCTGCGCTACGCTCACGACGTGAAGCTGCCCCCGATCCCACGCGCCGTCGTCCTTCCCCCGGCGGCGACGATGCCAACGACAGCGACCACGGCGTCGACCGACCTCGGCGTCGCTCACAGCGTCGCCAGGCCGTGCGGTGACAACGATATGGGAACGACATGATCACCCGAGTCACCCGACAGGATCGGGGCAGGCGGGGCTCGTGCAAATGACACCGGAATGTTGCTTGGGGCCCACCGCTGGGCGCGTTAGCCACCGGGTCATGCATCGAACTGGTTGCAGTTGTGCCATCGCCGCCGTGGTCGTTGTGATGACGATGACGATGACGACGGCGTGTGCACCGTCGTCGGTGCGGCGCGAGATCATCCATGAGGTGCTGACCCGCGACAACCGCGACCTGGCGTTGCGCGACCCGCGGGAGGTCGCCGCCCGCTTTGAGCGCATGGCCGCCGACCCCATGTCGTTTTTCCGCGGCAGCGTGACGTTGTGGGCGCAGGACACCATGACGCCGGGCGGGACCGGAGCCATCGCCACCGCGTTTGCCAACGACGTCGCTGGCGGCGCCTTGCTCATCGGCGACCCGCACCCCGAAAACTTCGGCACCACCGTCACCAGCGACGGCCTCCAATTCGGCATCAATGACTTCGACGTCGCACGCTTCGGCCCGGTGGTCCTTGATGTGCGACGCCTGGCGTTGGGCTTTGCCGTCGCTGCTCAGCAGATCACGGCCAGCCAGGACATCACCCCAAACCTCGTCGGCGGCGTCGTCGACGGCTACAGCGACGCGATGTCGACGCCGCTGCAGAACATCTTGGATCCCACGTCGGTGCCGAGCGCGCTCGACCCGGGCACCGTCGTGTTGGACCTCTTTGGACGCGCCCACAGGCGCGGGGCCGACCACCGCGAATTCGACGACGTCACCACCGTCGGTGCCGACGGTCGGCGGCACCTGGTGATCACCGACGTCGCCCCCGACGACCTGCAGGCCGAAGTGCTGCTGCCGCTGTCGACGTCGGAGCACGCCACTGTCGACGACGCCGTCCGTCGGGCGGGGTTTGCGCCGCGAGAGATGGCTCGCATCGTGGGCCGTGGCGTGGGCAGCCGTCCGCTGCTGCGCTGGTTGCTGCTGCTCGACGACGACCGGTTGATCCAGCTCAAGGAGGCCCGCGACACCTTCGCCGTGCCGGGCTTTGTCGCCGAACATGAACGCTTCTTTCGCACCAACGCCGAGCGGGTTGTGTTCGCGCGCCAAACGATGCTTGGGCATGACGGCGCCGACGAGGCCTTGCGCACGGTGGACCTTGAGCCCCTGGGCGCCTTCGCCACCAGCGAGACGGGCTTTGGCCAAACGATGCGCGTGGCGCGGCTGACCGAGGACTACGCCGACGGCAGCGTCGACAACGACGATCTCGTCGCCTTCGCCCGCGTGGCCGGCCGCGCCCTCGCCGTCGCCCATCGTCGCGGGGTGTCGGTCGACGGCGACGTCGTCAGCGACCGCTTGCCCCGCGCCCTCGATCTGGTGTCGTCGGCCAGGCAGGCTGCGCTGCGCGACGAGACGCTGGCGGTCGTCGCCGCCAGCGTCGACGACGCGCTGGGTGACCACCTGATTCTGCACGACCTCATCGACAGCTGGGGCCCGCTGCTGGGCCTCGACACGGTAGCCGCCCCATGAACGCCCTGGTCCTGGCCCTCTGCCTCGCGCTCGCCGACGGGGGCGCGGAACCGGGTGCTGAACCGGGTGCCGATTCGGTCGCTGAACCGGGCGCTGAACCGGTCGCCGCCGACCTCGTCGCGACGTCGCCCGGCCCTCGTTCGCCGTCGCCCACCAGCCTGCCGTCGCCGTGGCGGGCCCCAGACACCGGCAGCGACACCGGCGTCTTCGTCGGCGCCCAGGTGTTTTCGGCGTTCGAGCTGCCGCTGACGCCGCTGCAGCAAGACCCCTGGTCCCGCTTCACGCTCGAGAGGGCCGAAGTGGGAGGTGGGTTTATGTGGGAGCGTACCCTCCATGCGGTGCTGCGCCTGGAGGCCATCCGCAGCGCGTCGCCCCGCAGCGCCTTCGGCATCGACCGCAACAGTCTGCTGCCGCGTTTCCGGCTCGCCTGGGCCGGCGCCACCCCGAGGTGGACGGTCTTTGGTGCGCGGGTGGCCCTCGACCTGCGGGCGGGGCTGGTCCCCGAGCCCTGGCTGGAACGGCTGGAGGGGGCCAGCGCCACCCGCGGCCTGGTGGCCCTGCCCGGCGAGCGGGCCCGGTTGATCGGCACCAGCGACCTCGGGGCCACCGCCAGCCTGCGCCTCAACGAGGGCCTGGTGGATATCGTGCTGTCGTTGACCAACGGCGAGGGCAACAACGAAGTCGAGCAGAACGCCGGCAAGAACCTGCAGGCCATCGTCGGCACGACGCCGGTGGTGGTCGATGTGCTCGGCGAGCCGTTGTCGCTGTCGGCCTCGGCGGGCTGGCGCGACGGCAGCGTCGGCCTGGCGTCGGTGCGCAACCATCGCGGCCTGCTCGCGCTCACCGCCAGCCACCCGTGGTTCCACGTCGGCGCTGAAAGCGTCTGGGCCCTGGGCGTCGACGGCCGCCCCGACCGCGAGCTGCTGGTGGTGGGGGCCTGGGCCGACGCGCCCGTGGTGCCGGGCTGGCTCGGCGTCGTCGTGCGCGGCGACGTTGTCACCGACCTGCTGCCCGCCGCCAACCACGCCACGGCCACCGAAGTCACCGGCGGCGTCTTTTCCGACCTCGGGCTCGCCGAGGTGACGGGGCGGCAGGCCGGTCAGCTGCTGCGACGCTTGCGGCTCTACGCCACCACCAGCTGGCGCATGGCCGACGCGGCCGCAGCCCCCGTCGGCGCCGTCGACGCCGCCACCGCCTGGCGGGTGGCCCTCACCGTCGAGGTCACCGGCATCACCGATGTCTTTGATCCCACCCACACCCGCCCCTCCACCGCCCCCCCTCCAGGAGACGAACCATGAAGCCATGCCCGCTGCACCTCGCCTTGCTCGCCACCGCCGTCACCGCCG
>CAJBHN010000329.1 GCA_903952805.1 uncultured Myxococcales bacterium
CCGATGGTGGTGCCAGCCGTGTAGTCGACGATGAAGTCCTCGGTGGCCCCCAGGCGCACAAATGGCGGCACCTTGCTGATGGTGAAGGTGCCGTCGCTGTCGATGAGCTTGGCCGAGTTGGCCACGGTCTCAAGGTCGGCGTTGCCGGTGTTGGTCACCTGGAGCGTTGCCGAGCAGGTCTTCCCCGTCGTGATGGGCCCCAAATCCAGGACCGCTGGGGCGATGGTGCCCTGCGGCAAGAACGCGTTGACGTCCTCACAAAACGGACAGGCGGGCAGCAGCGCGAGCGCGCAGGCGAGGGGGATGACGCGTTGAGTCACACGGCGCATGGCCAAACCTCCAATGAGTTCGGGGGCTGTAGCGTGCCGTCGACCATTTGGCGACACCGTGCGACACCGTGCGACACCATGCGACACCATGCGGATTCATCCGAGCCATCTGACCGACCCAACAGCGCTTGAGAGGCACCGGAGCCCGTGGTAGCGCAGACGTCGTCGACAGATGTCCATCACCATGCCGTGGTGGGCATTCCACCCGTCAGGAGTTTCTCATGCGCCGCGCAAAGATCGTCTGCACCCTTGGCCCCGCCAGCGAGAGTCAGGCGGCCATCGAGGAGCTCATCCGCACGGGCCTCGATATCGCCCGTTTGAACTTCTCCCACGGCGACCACGACTTTCACCGCATGATGGTGAACCGCGTGCGGGCTGCTGCAGGTGCTGTCGGCAAGCCGGTCGCGATCATGCAGGACCTGCAGGGTCCGAAGATTCGCTGTTTGAAGATGGAAAACGGCGGGGTCATGCTTGAAGAGGGCGCCGAGACCATCATCACCATCGACGACATCCTGGGGACGGCCGAACGCTTCGGCACCCTGTACAAGTCCTTGCCCAGGGACGTGAAGCCCGGCGAACTCATCCTGCTCGACGACGGCAACATGACCCTCGAAGTGTTGTCGAAGGATGAGCGCGACGTGCGCTGTCGCGTCATCTTTGGCGGTCTGTTGAAGGACAAGAAGGGCATCAACCTGCCCAACTCCGACGTCTCGGCCCCATCGATGACCGAGAAGGATATCCGAGATGCCCACTTCGGCGCCGAGGTTGGCGTCGACGCTGTCGCTTTGTCGTTTGTCCGCACCCGCAATGACGTGCGCATGCTGCGTCGTGAGTTGGCCCACGCGAAGAGCCGACCCCTCGTCATCGCCAAGCTCGAGAAGCCTCAGGCCATTGAAGAGCTCGAGGGTATTCTTGAAGAATCCGACGGCGTCATGGTGGCCCGCGGCGACCTTGGCGTCGAGATGCCGACGGAGAAGGTCCCGACCCTGCAAAAGCTGATCGTCGAGGAGGCCAACCGCCGCGGCAAGCTCGTCATCGTCGCCACCCAGATGCTGGAGTCGATGATCACCAACCCCCGCCCGACCCGGGCCGAGGCCTCTGACGTCGCCAATGCCGTCCTCGATGGCGCTGACGCCGTCATGCTGTCGGCCGAGACCGCCAGCGGCAAGCATCCGTCCCGGGTGGTCGAGATCATGTCGAAGATTGTCGTCGAGGCCGAACACAGCCCCCGGGCCCGCTACAACCGCCTCGACTTCCTCCTCGCCACCGAGGCCCAGGACTTTCAAAACGCCGTCGCCCAGGCCGCCGTGCGCGCGGCCAAAGAACTCTCGGCCAAGGCCATCGTCTGCTATTCGACGTCGGGGAATACCGCTCGTCTCATCTCGGATTATCGATCCACCGCTCCTGTGCTCGCCCTCGTGCCGTCGGCGGCCGAGCAGCGGCGGCTGGCCTTTGCCTGGGGCATCTCGTCGGAGGTCATTGAGCCGCCGCAGCACTCTGAAGAGTTGTTCGCCACCATCGATCGTTTGCTGTTGCGCCAGGGTCGCGCCGTCGACGGCGACACCGTCGTGGTGGTCACCAAGCTGCCCCTGTCGTCCAAGCAGCGCAGCAACACCATGCACCTGCATGTGGTTGGCTCCGTCGGCGGGCTGTGAACATGCCGTCGAATCCAGCCACTGCTCAGGCCCCACTGTCTGCGGTCGAAGCCAGTGCGTCTGATGACGAGTTCCTGGCCTGGCTTCGCCACAGTGTGGTCGGTTTCGACGCCGTCATCCGCACCCCCAATGGGCCCCTGCCGAAGCGCTATTTCGACTACACGGCGTCGGGGTTGCCATTTCGTCCCATTGAGGACCTGGTGCGGGACCAGGTGCTGCCGTTCATGGCCAACACCCATACGGAGGCCAGCGCGACGGGTGGCTACATGACACGGCTGTATGAGGACGCTCATGCAGGCGCCAAGCGTCACGTCGGCGCTGGCGACGACGACG
>CAJBHN010000330.1 GCA_903952805.1 uncultured Myxococcales bacterium
CCCATGCCCAGGGCATCATTCATCGGGACCTGAAGCCCTCCAATGTGTTTCTGGAGCGGCTGCGCGACGGCACCGAGGTCGTCAAAGTCCTGGACTTTGGCATCGCCAAGCTGCTGGCCCGTCGCGACGACGACGGGTCGGCTCGCATCGTCATGACGTCCATCGGTGACACCCTGAGCGAACAATCGCTGCGGGATGAGATTCAATCGGCCATCGAGGACGATGTCGCGCACGAGCCCAGCACCCTGCCGGGGCATGTCCCAGGCCCGAGGTGGCGGTGCCGTCCAATGACCGCTCGACCTTTGCGGGGTTGATGGTCGGCACCGTTCCCTACATGGCCGCTGAGCAAATGACGGGCGAAAGGGTCACCCGCCGCACGGACGTCCACGCTCTCGCGGTGTTGATCTTCGAGATGCTGAGCGGGCGCTTGCCCTTTGAGGGTGACGACGACGAGGTGATTGCCCAGAAACTCGCCGACGACCGACCCTCGTTGTGCGAGCAGGGCGTCGACGTCGACGCCGACCTCGATGCGCTGTTGATCCGCTCGTTCTCAGCGACTCCCGAGGACCGGCCCGAACGGGTGACCGCGTTGGCGGAGGCTGTGGCGCGGGCGGCGTTGCGAACGCGTGGTGCTGTCGAGGACCCCGTAGGGTCCCTCGCCATGCGCCTGTCGGCCACCGCCCGGGCGCTGGTGCGCCTGGATGACTTCTCCGTCGTCGACGCCGACGTCATGCGAGATACGCTGCTGTCGGCAGGCAACATCTTGACCAAGGCTCGTCCCCTGCTGCGCCTGGCCATGGCGGCGTTGTCGGCACCGCCTCAGACATCGCTGGTCGCGGCGCATCTGGAACTCGACGACGCTATCGCCGCCGTCCGCACCAGCCTCAGCCGTGTGGCCGCGGTCGACCCCGACGGTGGCGCCCACCTTTTCTTGATGTGGCGCCGCCTGGACGCCTTCGCCGACGAAGTCGGGGACCTCGTTGGCGACGAAGCCGTCGACGTGGTCGCCGACCCCTTCGCTGACCCCTTCGCCGACCCCTTCGTCAGCGTCGCCGAAGCAGACGCCGACGCTGGCGACGAGACCAAGGCCTTGCCGTGGTCGACCTTGATGGAGCACCTGACTGGCAAGGACCCCCTCGACGCCGTCGAGGCCTTCGATGCCATGCTCGACGAGCGCGTCGACGACCTCGTGCGCGTGCTGCAAGTCGGCGGAGCCCCCGCAGCGGAGCTCGTGGCAGGCCTGTGGCGATTCGCGGAGGCCGTGCTGTTGCGCGACCTTGGGGCCGAGCGCGGCGCTCTGCGCTTCTTGCCGCTGTTGGCGGGCGCGGCTGCGGACCAGGGGCGTTTTTCGGTTGTGGTCCAGGCCCTGCGCGATCGGCGGGGCCCCGCCCTCGTCGACGACATCGACCAAAGCCCCGGTGACGAGCCCTTGCTGCGCTGCTTGCTGCTGCACCCGATCGAGGAGACCCGTCGTCGGGCGGCCCAACGCTTGCCGTTGGCGTCGCTGTGGACGGTGGCGGCGCATCCGCGCACGCCGCTGGCGGCGCAGATGCTGCTGTTTCGTGAAATCAAAAAGCGCGGCCACCCCGACCACCTGAAGGTCTATTTCTTCTGCGTGCGTGAGAGCCTGTTGTCGGCATCGACGTCGGAGTTGCGCGAAGCCGTCGTGCTGGTGCGGGAGTTCTTTGAGTTGCCGGCCTTCCATGAAGACCTGCTGTTTGAGCCCCTGCTCGACGTCGAGAAGCAATTGCGGGACCGGGCGGGAGCCGCCGGCCTGCTCGATGAATCCTATGCGCGGGCCGTCGCGGTCTTCGTCGGCGC
>CAJBHN010000331.1 GCA_903952805.1 uncultured Myxococcales bacterium
GCCGCCGCCGACGCCGCCGCCGGCGTCAAGCCCAAGGTCACCCGGCCGTCGTCGACCAAGACGACGACGCCCGCGCCGGCGTCGACCGCGACGATGACGGCGCCGCCGACCTCGACGCCGCCGACCGGACCCGGGTCATCAATGCCCGGCCGGGGCCTGCGCCGCTGATGCCCCGGCTGCCGTGGCGCCGACCCAATCGATTGCCCGACGATGGCGTCGGGCCCTTCGTGTTCCCGCCGGGGTTCTTGTGGGGCACAGCGACGTCAGACCACCAGATCGAACATGCGCAGCCCGACCAATGGACGGCCTTTGAGCGCGCCGCCCGCGCCGCCGGCAAGCAACAGCGTGACGCCCACGGCGCCGTCGTGCCCGGCCACATCGCCGGCATCGCCGACGTCGACGACGCCGTCATCGCGCGCAAGGCCGACTTCGACCGGCACTTCGACGCCGATCTGGGCCGGGCCAAAGCGGCGGGCCACACCGCCTTCCGCTTGTCCATCTCGTGGGCCCGCTTGTTTCCCCGTCCCGACCTGACGGCCGCCGACGACGCTGGCCTGGCGTTTTACGATCGGGTCTTTGACGCCATCGACGCCCACGGCCTCAAAGCCAGCGTCACGCTGTTTCACTTTGCCATCCCCGCCTGGCTCGACGTCGCCATCCCGGGTGGCGACGGACGCCGGGGCCTCGAGCGCAGCGACGCCGTGCACGCCTTCGCCCGCTTCGCCGACGTCGTCGCCCGCCGCTACGCGCCCCGGGTGAAATACTGGTGCACCCTCAATGAGCCAATGGTCTACGCCTACCTCGGCTACCTCGAGGGCGTGTTTCCCCCCAACGAGCGGCGAGGCTCTCCCAAAGACGTCGCCTTCCTCGGCGCCCAACTGCTGCGCATGCACGTCGCCGGCTATCAGGCGCTGAAGGCCGTGCGCACCGACACCGACGTCTGCATCGCCACCCACGTGCGGCGCTTCATGCCCGCCAGAAACCATTGGCCCCTCGACGTGGCCACGGCGTACTTCGTCGACCGCGCCTTCATCCTGGACTTCGTCGACGCCATCGACAGCGGCGTGTGGCGCCCGACCCAGACGGGCATCGTCGAAGTCATCCCCGGCCTGCGCGGCAGCCAGGACTCCATCGGCCTCAACTATTACGGCCGCTCCTACGTGCGCACCGGCCTCGTCCCCGGCCGCTACCGCGTGACCCACCACGACCCCGACGAACCCGGCGAAGACGTCAGCGATCTCGGCTGGGCCCTCGACGAGCGCTCCTTCGCCGACGAACTCGTGCGCTTCCATCAGCGCTACCACAAGCCCATCCAGGTGCTCGAAAACGGCATCGCCGACAGCGCTGATGACGATGTGAACCGCCAGCGTTTCATCGTGCGCCATACCCAGGCCATGTGGCACGCGATGCATCACCACGGCGTGGACTGCCGCGGCTATTTCTATTGGTCGCTCATCGACAACTTCGAGTGGGCCGAGGGCTTCAACGACGGCCGCTTCGGCCTGTACCGCGTCGACTTCGGCGGCGACGACGACCAGAGCGGCTTTGCCCGCGTGCCCCGTGGCAGCGTCGACGTCTATGGCGCCATCGCCCGCCACAACGCCATCCCCGCCGACCTGTGGGCCACACATCGCCGACCCCGCTGACGGGCGGCCACGAGCCGCGTCGAAGGCGCACTGGTTGATGTCCCTGGGACCTGCAGCACCGGCGGCTCGTGGGCGCTCATCCTTCACCGACCTCGACGCCGTCGAGCTTGATGTCCTGCCGCACCTTGAGGCCGAGGGCCCGCTGCAAGCTGTGTGTGAAGCGCAGC
>CAJBHN010000332.1 GCA_903952805.1 uncultured Myxococcales bacterium
CCACTCCGTGGGCGAAGATCAAAGAGATCTCGGGATCATCAAGCGCCCCTGCAACGTCTCGAGCTTCACCTCCATTGAGCACGAGGGGGCGCCTTCGGACATCACACCCTTGCCCTTGATGCAGTCACCCTTTTTGAGCCTCAGGTTGGCTTCATCTCTCCAATCACGTCGTCGCCCATGTGCCTCACTGACTCGGCGCCATCCAATCAGCCGACTCGATGAGCTGGCTTCATGGGCATGGACCCAAGCCCCGGCCTGAGTCACGACGCCGAAGGCCGGATGGTGGCGACGAACACCGATACGTCCACGCGGCACCCGAGTCGGTTCCGCAGCAGCCGACCGTCAGAGGTTGATCATCAGCCAACCTACTCTTCGCGGACGAATACCAGGGCGAAGCGACTGAGGATCGGGTGGGTGCTGGCGTCATTTGGGGGGCATGCATCATGCGGATCGCACCCGCGAAACCCAGCCGCCACCGGGCCCCCAAGCCCGACACCAATGGCGGAGTCGGGGGTGTCGCAGTTGCTCTGCTCATTGCCCTGAAAACCGACGCGAACGGCTTGTGGCCCATCCAAACTGATTCCTTGCCGATTGCACAAGTGCTGCAAGCCGCCAGGTGTTTTTTGGGGGTCCCCCCCGTCGGCAAGGGCAGACAGCCAGTCGGCGCGTTCGGTTGGCCCGGTGGACACTTGACGCGCCCCCGTGGCCATCAACGGCACCAAGGCCAACCCGGCGGGGTTGTCGCCGATGGTAACGTTGACAAATCGCGCCACCCCCGCGCGAACCAAGCCGATGCGCAGGCGACGGACCGGCACCGACCGCGCCGACGTCAGCCAGGCCGACGCGTCGGTCGCTGACGACGAGGTTCCAAACGGCAACGTGGCAGGCGAGGTCCAGCGGCTGCTGTCGAACGTGAAATCCGCGTCGTCGGCATCGACCTTCATGACCAGGGTGAAGCCACCGCCGGCCATGTCGCACCAGGCGTCGTACACGGCATCAGGATTTGTGGCGACGAGTTCGTAGACCGCGTCGCCTTCGTCGAATCCTGCGCTTTGGATGCGGCGACAGCTGGACTCCAGCACGACGGTGACCGTGACAGTAAGTGCCGCCTCGGCGCCGCGAGCGTCGCGGACGACGACCTGGACGTTGAACGCTCCCCTCTGGCCACGGACCGCGGTGAATTCGACGGTGGCGCCGTTGACGCTGACACGCCCCAGTGGCGATGAAGCGGCCACAACGGCCACAGCATCGCCATCGACGTCGCTGGTGGCGATGGGAATGCTGACGGTACGCTGGCCGTAGGTGCCGACGGGGTCGGCGGTCGCTGTTGGTGGGGTGTTTGACTCACCCTCACCCTCACCCTCACCCTCACCCTCACCCTCACCCTCAGCAGCCGTTTGCACGCTGAGACAGCGGCCGTCGACACAGACGAAGCCCTCCAGGCAGCGTCCATCATCGGTGCACGGACGCCCGCCGAGGTCGAGCTGCAGGCACGCCTCCGACCAGAGGACCGTCAGGATCAAGAGCCATCGCATCATCGTGCCGAGGATAGCGTCCCCGACCCACCTTGGTCCCGCTCAACAACAACAGGTGAGCCAGAGCCTTTGGGCCCGGGTCCGCCGTAGCCCGCCGGTAGTGGATGGGGGGTGGGGCGGTGGTGCGAGCGGGGGGACTCGAACCCCCACAGAGTTACCCGCTGGAATCTAAATCCAGTGCGTCTACCAATTCCGCCACGCTCGCATCGTCGAACCGTAGCAGGCTCTTACGAGAGGCCAAGGGCCACCGCGAGGCTCTGCTGACGGCGCTGTTGACGCCCGGTCAAGGGCTGACCGGTCAGACTCTCAAGCGTAATGGTGGCCTCGTCCTTGCGCCCCATCAAGCGCAGGGCTTCGGTGCGGCAGAGCTCGCGCTCGGCGGTACGAAACGCGGTGGCCGGGCCGTCATCCTGCTCAGCAGCCCTTCGTAAAGCGCCCAGGGCGGCTTTGCCTTCGCGCCTGACCACCCTCTCGATGGCGCGAGTACCGGCCAGCGCCGACGCCAACTTGCGGGCGTTGGGCTGTCCTCCCAGATCACGGGGCGAGGCTTTCAGCAAGCGACGTTCAGCCTCCTGCAGCATCGCGTCAGCGGCTTCGCCTTCGTCGGCGTGGCCGTCCATCGTCAGGGCTAGATGGGCGAAGGCCCGGTTGTTGAGCCACAGCACCGTGGTCAGGGGCATGTGCAAGAAGCCCGGTGGGTGGCGATCAAGCACCGCAGCGGCCTCCTCCACGAGGTCCTGCTGAATGAGGACGCTGGCGAGATTGGATGCCGCCAGCGTGCGCATGACGCCTGACGGACTCTCGACCAGAGCCTGTTCGGCAGCTCGGCGAGCAGCATCGAGGTCCCCCAGCGAGATGCCGCCGACGACGGACTGGCCGAGGCGGTTTTGACGCCACGTCTGGCCCAGCACCTGGGCGGTGGCCAAGCCGACCGCACAAAACGCCGCCGCCGGGAGCGAGACGATGCCGCTGGCGACACCGACGCCGATGATGCCGCTGCCGCCGATCAGCGCCAAAAAACGCCCCACCGACCGCAAGGACCGCCCCGGCAACGGTGGCTGGTAGGCAACCAGTGCCGACGACGACGACGGCGACGCCGCGGCCATCAACGCTGTGCCAGCAGCGCCGTCGACGGGGTCTTCATCGAAGATCCCTCGCTCGGGGCGCAGTCTGGCAAGAGAGGTGTCGGTCACAGGGGGAACGGTACAAAAGTGCAGGCCGTGCAGCCACCCCCATCCCGGTCCCGCCGTCCCGGTGCCGGCCCCAGACGTGCAAACCGCCTTGGAACAGCCACATTTTACGGTTGCCAAGCAGGGACCGATTCAGGCATCGATCCACGCGATGGTGATGCCCCTTTCCCGCCTGCGCTACGTCACCGTCGAGGGCTGCATCGGCGTCGGCAAGACCACGCTCACGCATCTGGTGGCTCAGCACCTGCGGGCCAAACCCGTGCTTGAGATCGTCGAGGAGAATCCCTTTCTCCCTGAATTTTACCGCGACCAGGTGGCGCACGCCTTCAAGACGCAGATGTTCTTCCTGCTGTCGCGGTTCAAACAGCAAGAAGCCTTGCTGCAGGGCGATCTGTTCGATGGTGAGGGCGGCGTGGTCTCGGATTACCTGTTCGCCAAAGACCGCATCTTCGCCGAACTGACCTTGTCGTCGTCGGAGATGGGACTGTACGACCAGATTTTCCAGGCCCTCGCCCAGCGCATCCGTCGCCCAGATCTGATCATCTATCTCCATGCGCCGATGGAGGTGATCCTTGAGCGGATCGCGCGCCGCGGCCGCAGCTTCGAAAAAGACATCGACCGGGGCTATTTGGAGAGCCTTGTCGATGCCTACGGCCGCTTCTTCGCCGACTACAGCGGCGCGCCAGTCCTCATGATTGACACTGCCGACCTGAACTTCCCCGCGCGACCGCAAGACCTCGATGTCATCTTCGAAACGCTGGGGCAGTTTCCCTCCAGCCAGGGCGATGGACGCCAACGCTTGACCCTCGCGGGTCGACCACCGACGTCGCCACCTGAGACCGCCAAGCCCCAGCAACAAAACCTGTTGTGACGGCATCCAAGGCCCCATGAGCCAACGCGCCCTTCTCCTCGTCAACCTCGGCACGCCAGCCTCGACCGATGTCGCCGACGTTCGTCGCTACCTGCGCGAATTTCTCGGCGACCCCGACGTCATCTCGCTGCCGGCGCCGCTGCGGTTCTTGTTGCTTGAGGGCATCATTTTGCGGACGCGGCCCAAAAAGAGCGCCGAGGCCTACCGGAAGGTGTGGACCGAGCGGGGCTCACCGCTGATGTGGCACTCCATGGACCTCGTCGACAAAGTCCGCGGCCGCGTGGCCCCGGGGACGCGCGTTGAACTCGCCATGCGGTACGGCTCCCCCTCGATCCACGATGTGCTTGCGCAGTTACAGAAAGACGGCGTCGACGACATCTGTGTCTTCCCACTGTACCCGCAGTATTCACGGGCGAGCACCAAGACCGTCGTCACCAAGCTCAATCTCGAGGCCCGCCGCCTGGGGTATGCGCCAAAGCTGTCGTGGGTGCCGGCGTTTTACGACGCGCCGGAATACATCGATGCCTTCGCCGCCGTCGGTCGCCGGGTGTTGGATGGGGGCACCTTCGACAAGGTGCTCATGAGCTTTCACGGCTACCCCGTGCGCTATCTGCGTGAGGACGACCCCAGCGGTTCCCATTGCCAGCGCCGCTCGGACTGTTGTGACGTCGACGTCGACGCCAACCGCGACTGCTACAAGCACCAATGCGAGGTGACGGGCCGGGCTCTCAGCGCCCGCCTCGGGCTCAAGCATGACGACGTCGGGGTCTGTTACCAAAGCCGTTTGCGTGACAACTGGGCCAAACCGTTCACGGATACGGTGGTCATCGACGCCGCCCGAGCCGGTGCCAAGAAGATGGTCGTGTTCTGCCCGGCATTTGTGGCGGATTGTCTGGAGACCCTCGAGGAGATCGCGATCCGCGCCGACGAGGATTTCCGCGAACACGGCGGCGAGAGCCTGACGCTGGTCCCAAGCCTGAACAGCGAGCCGGAATGGGTGGACGCCGTCGTGTCGTTGGCGCGGGCCGTGTCCCCCTCAGTGTAGGCGCCTGGCGCACCTGAACCAACGTATAGCGACATCTGCCGGAAGTCAGCCGCTGGGCCTCGGGTACGATGACGCGTGACGTCGAGGTGCAGCGTGCGTTTCGGGCCCATCTTGGTTTCTCTTGGCTTGTCCTGTGGCGTGACCGTGGCCCTTGCGGGCTGTGACGGCTGCACACCACCGGCGGGCGCCAACGACGGCGTTGGTGACGGCGACGCAGAGGGCGAGGGCGAAGGCGAAGGCGAAGGTGAAGGCCAGGTGATCCCGGGTCTGCTGTCCCTGCAGATCGTGCCCGCCGACGTCAGCCTGACGACCGACGGGACCACCAGGCCCGAGCAGGCGTTCACGGTGACCGCCGTGCTCGGCGGCGGCAGCGAAGACGCCACCGAGCGCGTGGCCTTCAGCCTGAGCGACAACACCATCGGCACCATGCGCGGCAACACGTTCGTGTCCTCCGCCATCGGAGGCGCCGTCGACGTCATTGCCCGCGCTGGCGACGTCGAGGCCCGCGCCCGGGTCACGGTGCGGGTCCGCACGGTCCTGGTCGGCGACGGCAATGGCAGCGCCAGCGCCGGCGACATTGCCCCAGACGCCGCCGACCTGTTCGACGACGCCACCATCCCCGTCGACGCCGGCCGCGCACCAGACCTCGTCTACCCCAACGACGGCGTGCTGCTGCCGCGCAACCTCGGCGTCATCGAGGTGCAATGGCGTCGTGGCGGCGCCGCCAACACGCTGTTCGCGGTGACGTTTTCAAGCCCTGTCATGGAAGCCCGCGTCATCACCCGCTGCGTCGACCTCAACGGTGGCTGCGTCTACACGCCATCGTTGTCGACGTGGCGCTTGCTCGCCGACACCCACGCCGGCGCCGACGCCGTCACGGTCACCGTGCAGGGCACCGACGACACCGGCACGGCCATCGGCCGGTCCAACAGCCTGACGATGTCGTTTTCGGCCACCGATGTCCGCGGCGGCCTCTACTACTGGACGACGTCACAGGGCACCGGAATCATGCGGGTGGACTTCGGCGCCGTCGAGCAGGTCCCCGAGAAGTTTTTCCCGTTCACGGGGAACGAGTGCTACGGCTGCCACGCCTTGTCACCCGACGGTCGCAAGATGTCCCTCTCTCGTCGGGGCATCGGCAACGGGCAGCTCGGCCTCATCAACATCGTCGATGGCCAGGAGACCCTCGGCTTCACCGACACCCAGCGCGAGCAGTTTCAGAGCTGGAACGGCACCTCCACGTTGTTCGCCGGCATCTTCGGCGACACCAACGACCTCGCCGTTCGCCACCAACTCCGCATCCACGACGGCGACAATGGCAGCGTCGTGGAGCGCATCGACCTCGACCACGAGCCCGACCACCCCGATTGGTCTCCCGTCGAGGATCGCCTGAACTACACCAAGGTCACCCACCACAGTTCGTCCCAGCGCCCCGGGCGCGGCGGCATCAACTCGATGGTCAAGCGCGATGGCGCCTGGACCGCTCCGCAAGAACTGGTGCCGCCCGAGACGGGCAAGAATCGCTATTCGCCCTCGACGGCACCGGCGGGCGAGTACCTCGCCTACGTCGAGAGCCGCTGCAATGCGCCCGGTCAGGAGTACAGCGGCGAATGCGACGGCGACGCCGATCAATCGGCGCGCTTGTTTGCCTTCGCCCACCGCACCAGCACGAGCGTCGAGCTTGCCCGCGCCAATGCCCCGGGCCGCACCGACGGCGGCGGCAACCTGTCGAACACCTTCCCCAAATGGGCCCCGTTTGAAGGCCCGCGTCTGCGCGATGGCAGCGGCCGGGTGAACTGGATGACGTTTTCGTCCCGTCGCAACTACGGCCTGCGCACGGGCAACGCCGACAACGGCAACCAGCTCTTATGGATGGTGGCCGTGGACCCCGACGGCGTCATCGCCGGCAGCGACGGCAGCTTCCCCGCCTTCGCCCTGCCCTTCCAGGACATCTCGACGTCGAACCATATGGCCCAATGGACCCGGGAATTCGTGGCCATCGGCTGCACCGAACTCGGTACCGACTGCGACCCCGCCGACGACAACGCCTGCTGCGGTGCCGCCGTGTGCCGCGACGACGGCACGGGAGTGGGGACCTGCGAAGCCGACGACGGCAGCGGCGGCGACGTCTGCGCCGCCATCGGCGAATCCTGCGTGCGCCTGCCCTGCTGCGACGCCCTGTTGTGCCTGACGGTCAACGACCAGCAGGTGTGCGGCCAGATCGGGGGCTGAACGCCAGGGCGCCCTGCCCGTTGCACCCCAGCACCGGCGAGCGCAGGGTCCGGCGGCATGTCCACTGACGAGCGCCGCGGACGTTCGCTGATCCGCACCATCTACACTGGCACCGTCGCCCTGCGGACGGTGGTGACCGACGCGGCGCGTGCTCGCTCCATCGCTGCCATCGTCGCCCGCCACGGCTTTTCCCAGCTGTTGGCGCTGCGTCGAGCTGATGATCAGGACGACACCGAGGAGGCCCGCAAAGAGTTGTTGGGCGGCGACATCGATCCACGTGACGCGAGGATCAAAGACAACATCGCCGCCCGTGCCGTAGCCATGCTTGAGGAACTGGGGCCAACATTCGTCAAGTTCGGTCAGGTGCTGTCCACCAGGCCCGACCTGATCCCCGCCGCCTACGTCGAACGTCTGCAGAAACTGCAGGACCACGTCAGCGCCGTGCCGATCGAAGAGATTCGCCGCACCATCGAGTCGAGTCTGGGGGCGCCCATCGCTGAACTCTTCGGCAGCTTTGAGACCGAGCCGCTGGCCTCGGCGTCCATCGCCCAGGTCCACGGTGCCACGCTCAAAGACGGCACGCCGGTCGTCCTCAAGGTCCAGCGCCCGGGGCTGCGGCCTGTCATCGACGCCGACCTGTCGCTGCTGCGATTCCTGGTCAATCAGGTCGTCACGATTTTTCCCGAAGCCGAGTCCTTCGACCTCAAGGGCATGGTGACGGAATTCGAGCAATCACTCCGCCGGGAACTCGACTTCGACGTCGAGCGCAGGTCGCTGGAACGCTTCCGTCGCAATTTCAGGGACAAACCCCGCATCCACATTCCCCTCGTGTACCCGGTGTATTGCAGCAGGGTGGTGCTGTGCATGGAACGCCTGCACGGGCAAAAGCTCACCGCCATCGACGACGAGGAACGTCGGCGCGAGATTGCGCACGTCTACCTCGACGCCGCCTACCAGATGCTGTTCAAAGACGGCTTTTTCCATGGCGACCTGCACCCCGGCAATGTCTTCGTCGAGGACGACGGTCGCCTGGGGCTGATCGACTTTGGCATGGTCGGGCGCCTGAGCCGGCAAAACCGCGAGCGGATGGTGGACGTGCTGTTTTCGCTGATGAGCGAAGACCTCGAAAACGTCGCCCGCCTGTGGTTCTCCATCGGCAAGCCGGGCACCAGCGTCGACTATGCCGCCTTCGAAGCCGAAGTCGTCGACGTCCTTGAACGGCACATCATCGGTCGCGACCTCGACGAGTGGGACCTGGCGGCCTTCTTCACCGATCTGGCTGCCGGCGCCGTCAAGCACGGTATCCGCCTGCCGTCTGACTTCACCATGATGTTCAAGGCGATGGTGACGACGGAAGGGCTCGCCCGCAGCGTCGCCAAGGGCATCAACCCCGTCGAAGCCGCCCGCCCCTACATCGAGGAACTGGTCCGCGACCGCTACAGCCTGGAGCGCGTCAAGCAGAAAGCCCTCGTCGAAGGCGTCCGCGTGATCGACACGCTGTGGACCCTCCCCTCAAGCTTCGAGCGCATCATCGAACGCGCCGAGGCCGGCGACCTGCGCCTGCGCCTGCGCCACGACCACCTCGAAGACAGCGCCCGCACCGTCGCCAATTCGCTCAATCGCGTCGGCCTCGCCGTCATCAGCGCTGCCGGCGCAGTCACTGGCGCGCTGACCATGGGTCGCGGGCCCGAGGTCTTTCTCGGCCTGTCGCCGTTGTCACTCATCGCGTTCGCCATCGCTTTTTCGTCGACGGCGTTGTTCTTTTTCTCCCTCGTCCGGGGTCGCTAACTGTGCTTGGCATCGTCTCACCACTGCTGTCGTCGGTCCCCGGCGTCTCCCATCGCTTTTTTGGTCGTATCGGCGGCACCTCGCCAAACCCCTGGTTGGGCCTGAACATCAGCCACGACGTCGGCGACTCGCCGGGTCGCGTCGATGAAAACCTGGCCCGTACCCGCTTTCAGATTGGCGTTGGCAAGCACGCCCTGTTTTGCGCCCGGCAGGTCCACGGCCACGGCGTGGCGGTCGTCGACGGCGACAGCGACAGCACGGCCATCGCCCTCGTCGAGGCTGATGCCGTCGTCACCGCCG
>CAJBHN010000333.1 GCA_903952805.1 uncultured Myxococcales bacterium
GTGGGCCGGGTCCCGCAAACGCATCAACGGCGTGACCAGATGGGCGGCACCAGGGGTGTTTTCGTCGTCGTCATGCACCATCTGGCGGTGGTAGGTGCCCGCCGCATCCAGCAGCAGCAAAGTATGGCCCGTGGGAGCCGTGTCGAGGACCACAAAGGTTCTGCTGGCTTCGCCCACCATGCGCGAAAACGCCGCGAAGACGGCGACTTCTTCGTAGCAAGGAGAGCGGAGGTCTTCAGCCAGCAGGGCGCGTCCGGCATCGTCCAGTGCCGCGCCGCGGCTCGCCATGACGCGAGCGACATAGGCCCTGGTCTCGAGCACGGGATCGATGCGGCTGACCTGCAGATGGGCGCCGCCCTCGATGGTGTGGGCGACATGGGCCGCGGGATCGGTGGTGCTCAAATGAACGTCGTGACCACGGGCCGCCAACTCGGCAGCAACGGCGGCGGCGATGGTGGTCTTGCCCACGCCCCCCTTGCCCATCACCATCACCAGCCCATGGCCAGCGGCGGCGATGTCGTCGATCAACGGCAGCAACCCCGGCAATGGCGGCGCCGTCGTCGCTGGCACCGACTTTGACAATGCTACCGCCGCACCGTCGTCGAGCAACGCCCGCAACGCCGGCAACCCGACCATGTTGAAGGCCCGCAATGGCACCTGGACTTGGGGCAAGCTGCGCAAGCGCGCAGGCATGTCGGCGAGGGCCCGATCGCCCCGCCACGCGAGGGCGGTGGCGACCACGTCGTTGACGTCGCTGGCGTGAAAGACAGCGTTGATGGCGAGGTGTTGGTTCTTCAGGCCCAGCGCGTCGAGTTCGTGAGCGGTGCGCTCGACCTCGCGCAAGGCGGCACGGTCGGGACGGGTCACGAGCACCACGGTGGTGCGTTGGCCATCGCTGAGACACGCCAGCGCGTCTTGGAAGCGGCTCTGCTGCATTTTGAGCCCCGAGTGGGGCCCCAGACAAGAAGCGTCGCCCGTCGTCGACGCCAGAAATCCCGACCACGCCGCCGGCAGGCTCAACAGTCGCAGCGTGTGTCCGGTGGGAGCGGTGTCAAACACGACGTGGTCCCAGACCGCGCTGTCGCCGCCCAGCAGGTCGACGAAGGCATCAAACGCCGCGATCTCGGTGGTGCAGGCACCAGCGAGCTGCTCCTGCAATTCACCGATCTGCTGGGGAGTCCACGTCGAACGATACGGTCCGATGACGCGCTCGCGATACTCGGCGGCAGCGGCCTCGGGATCGATGTTGAGGGCCGCGAGGCGGGCCACGCCTGGCACCGGATGGGGTTGGTTGCTCAGCGCCAGGCCCAGCATCTCGTCCAGGTTGGAAGCCGGATCGGTGCTGACCAGCAGCACCCGCTTGCCAGCGTCGGCGAGGCGAATGGCCGTGGCACAGGCGAGCGCCGTCTTGCCTACGCCGCCCTTCCCCGTCAAAAACAAGAACCGCGTTGGCTGCTCAAGGAAGGTGTTCATGTCCTTGTGTTACGCCTTCCCGGGAGACAAGGACCCGTACCAGCGGCGGCGATCTGCTGCACCGGCAGTGCGCTTGTGCACGACGATGGATAGACAACGGCGCTGGGCGTCTGACCCGATGACGAACGAGAGATTGATCATGATTCGACAGTTCTCCGGGACCGCAGCCGTCATCGCTGCCGCCCTCATCGCCAGCAGCTCGGCGGCGGTGGCTGGAAATCCGCCGGCAGTGACCGCGCCCATCGCCCAACTGCCTCCCCTCGAGCACTACCTCGACGTCGCCAGCACGATGAGCTTTGAGGCCCGCAGCGCCCGCAGCAGCCAATCCCAGCGGGGCGCCGAGCGGGATCAAGCCGTGTGGCAACTGTTGCCCCGCCTGTCGATGAAGGCGGGCTACACGCGCAACAATCCCGAAGTCACCATCGACATTCCCGTGGGCAACGGCGAGTTCAAGACCGCCATCATCACCCCGCTGGACCAACTCGATGGCACCGTGCAGCTCGACCTGCCCCTCATCGACGTCGGTGGCTGGCTGCGGGTCTCCCAAGCCAGCGAGCTCGCTGAGGCTGCCCGCTTTCGCACCGGTGCCGCCATCGCCACCGTGCAAAAAAGCGTCGCCCGCGCCTACTTCGCTCTCGTGGCTGCCCACGCTCTCAAGAGCACCGCCGAGCGGTCGCTGACCGCCGCCGAAGGCAGCCGCGACGTGGTCAGCCGTCGTTTGGAGGCAGGCATCACCACCCGCGTCGACGAGCTGCGGGCCACCGCCGAGGTCGAGCGCAGCCATCAAGTGCTCGTGGGCGCTGATGTGCAAATCAAGAGCGCCGCCCGCCAGCTGTCGACGTTGACCGGCGAAGACATCATCGGCGTCCCCTCGCTGATGGAAGACGACCTGCACCCCGAAAACGCGGTCGACGACGCGAGCCTGGGGACCCTGCCCGCCATCATGGCCGCCCGTGCCGAGCGAGGCGCCCAGGATACCGGCGCACTGTCGTCGTGGACGACGCTGGCTCCCACCATCAACGCTACGGCCATCGACCGACTCACCAACGCCGCGGGCTTTGGCCAAAACAACTCGCTCGCCCTGGGAGTCGCTTTGTCCTGGAAACTCGATGGGAGCTCGGTGCAGGTCGCTCGCGCCCAACTCGCTGCCGCCGAGGGCGCGGCCATCCGTGAAGCGCAGACGGTGCAGGCCGCCAAAGACGAGCTGCACGATGCCTGGGACCGTGTGCAGGGGGAGTTGGCCCGCGCCACCGCCGCCCGCGCGCAACAAGGTGCTGCAGCCCAGGCCGCCGTCATCACCCGGCAACGCCTCGAGGTCGGCACCGCCACCGTCCTCGACAGCGTCATTGCCGACCGCGACGCCTTCGCCGCCGACGTCGCCCGCATCGAGGCCGACGTGAACGTCAAGCTGGCGCGGGTGCTGCTCCGATTGGCGGCGGGGACCTGGTCGACGGCGACGGCGACGGCGACAACGACGGCGACAACGACCGCGACCGCGACGGCGACAACGACGGCGACAACGACCGCGACCGCGACGGCGACAACGACGGCGACAACGACGGCGACAACGACGGCGACGGCGGCGACCCCATGACCACCTTGAAGAGAGCCAGCGCGCCTGCCCCCCGGGGCTTCATCACGATGGCCCGGGTGGGCTGGCGCATGATGTTTCACGACAAGCTCAAGATGGCCGGCACCGTGCTCGGCGTCGTGTTCGCCGTCGTGTTGAGCAACCAACAGCTCGGGGTCTTTGGCGGCCTCGTCTACAAAAACGTCATGTTCGCCGAGAACGCGGGCGCCGACCTGTGGGTCATCCCCGGATCGGCCGAAACGTTGGCGCCCGGCCAGCCGTTGTCTGACGCCGTGCTGATGCAGGCCCGCGTGACCCCCGGCGTCGCCGTGGCCGACCCCCTGCTCTACTCGGGAGCAAGCATCCAACTGCCCGGCGGCGGCACCGAAGCCGTCACGCTGATTGGTACCCGGGCCCCGGCGTTTCTGGGCGGCCCGTGGAACTTCGTCGTCGGCGACCGCACAGCGCTCGCATCCCCCGACACCGTGCTGTTTGAGACCAGCGACCGCGACAAGCTCGGCGGCCTGAACCCGGGCAGCATCCGGGAACTCAACGGGCACCGCATCGTCGTCGGCGGCTTCACCTGGGGGCTGGTGCCCTTTGGTCCCTCCTACGCCTTCGCCGACTACGACCTCGCCCAGCGGCTGCTGCGCTTTGACCGCGACCGCATGAGCTACGTGCTCGTCAAGGTGCAAGAGGGCTCCAACGTCTCCGACGTGCAGGCGGCCCTGCAGGCCCGCGTTCCCGAAACCAAGGTCGTCACCGCCGTCGAGCTGCGTTGGATGATCGTGAAGTACCTGCTGACCCGCACCCAGATTGGCGTGTCGTTTGGAACGAGCACGGTGTTTGGCTTGTTGATCGGCTTGATCATCGTGGCGTTGTCGATGTTTTCGAGCGTCATCGACAACCTGCGGGAGTTCGGCACCCTCAAGGCCATCGGCGCCACCACCACCGACCTCGCCAAACTGTTGTTCGTGCAGTCGGTGACCTACGCGGTGCTGGGCTCGCTGGTGGGTTCGTTTTTGGTAACGCGCATATCTGGGGGCATCCGTTCAGCCCAGCTGCAGATGTTCGTGCCGCCGCAAATGACTCTCATCACCTGGGCCCTCATGATCGGCATGTGTGTCGCCGCGTCGACGCTGGCCCTGATGCGGATTCGCAAAGTCGAGCCGGGGATGGTGTTTCGATGAGTTCCACGAGTTCCACGAGTTCCACACCCACCAAGCCGCGGGTGGTGCCCGCCGTCGGCGCCATCCCGGCCATCGACGTCCGCGCCATCACCAAGGACTACGGCGACGGCGGCGTGGTCTATCGGGCCCTCAAGGGGGTCGACCTCGTCGTGCACCAGGGAGAATTTCTGATGTTGGTCGGGCCGTCGGGCTCAGGCAAGACCACCCTGCTGTCCATCATCGGCTGCGTGCTGCGCCCCACCAGCGGCGAACTGCGCCTGTTTGGCGAGACGGTCTCGGGGCTGCCTGAATCCCAGTTGCCTGAGATTCGCCTGGGCAACATCGGCTTCATCTTTCAGGGCCACAACCTGATCGCGTCGATGTCGGCACGCGAAAATGTCGCCCTCGTCAACCGCATGCGGGGGGCCCCGACCAAAGACGCCCTCGAGGAAGCCCAATTCCTCCTCGACAAAGTGGGTCTGCACGGCAAGGGCGACAAGAAGCCCACCATGCTGTCGGGCGGCGAACGCCAACGGGTGGCCATCGCCCGCGCCCTCGCGGGGCACCCGCCCATCGTGCTGGCCGACGAACCCACCGCCAGCCTGGATGCCACATCGGGACTCGTCGTCACCAAGCTCCTCAAAGAGCTGAGCCATGAACTCGGCACCACCGTCCTCGTCGTCACTCACGACAACCGCATTTTCCATCTCGCCGACCGCATCGTGAACATCGAAGACGGCCTCATCACCGACGGCACGCCGGAGCACGCATGAAAAAACCCAAAATCTCCACTGTTGTCACCGTCGCAGCCTTCGCCTTCTTCGGCATCTCGATTGCGCGCAGCGTGCTGGCCGGTTCTCCCGCCGACGTGCGCCCCGCCGACGTCGACAAGGCCCAGAAAGAGGTCGCCCCCAAAAAGGGCATCGACGAGCGCACCACCATGCCCACCGACAAGGGCCTGGTGGGCGGCAACGGCCTCGTCGAACCATTGGAACGCGAGACCAACGTCGCCTCGGCGGTGCCCGGCTTGCTGGCGGCCGTCCTGGTCGAAGAGGGCCAATTCGTCGAGGCCGGCACGCCGCTGGTGCGACTGGAAAACAGCGTCGAGACCGCCGCGCTGGCGGCGGCCGAAGCCGACGTCGCCGGGGCCCAGGCTGACATGAAGCGTCTCACCAAGGGGTCACGCCAGGAGGAGGTCGACGCCGCTCTCGCCGAGGCGGAAGCCGCCAAAGCCCGCGCCGAGCTGTCGGCCAACTCGCTGGTGCGTATTGAAAAACTGGGAGCCACCGGCGCCACCAGCGCCGACGAGGTCGACCGGGCTCGCAGCCAGGCCAAGAGCGACCAGCAGACGTTTGCGCTCAGCGACGCTCGTCGTCGTCAGACGCTGGCAGGCTTTCGCGAAGAAGACGTGCTGGCGTCGCGGGCGCGGCTGCGGGCGGCCGAGGCGCGTCGGTCGCAGGCCAGCGCCAGCCTGGAGCGGCTGACGATCAAGGCCCCCATCGCCGGCGAGGTGCTGCAGCTGAAGTTCCGCGCGGGCGAATACTACCAGCCCGGCAGCAATCCCCTCGTCGTCA
>CAJBHN010000334.1 GCA_903952805.1 uncultured Myxococcales bacterium
ATCGCCTTTGGCTCGACGACCGCCGCCACCAACGGCGCTCACGGGCAGCGGATTTGGCAACACCGTCGTTCCCTGACCTTTGTCGCAATGGCCGAGGAACAGCCCCGTGGACAACCACACCGCCATCTCGACGCTGCCCGGGTCTGCGGACCAGCCCACGGCGCCATGGGCCACGACGGCCTTGGTGACGACGACGTCGAAGCCGTCGAAGCCGTCGGGGGCGTCGCCGTCGACGACCTCAGCGGCGGACGTCGTCGGCCATTGGCGCGTCGAGCGCGTCGGCCCGCACTCCCCTCACCACAACGTCCACCACCCCCTCCAGCCAGGGCCGCCCAATCTCTCCCCGCTCCAACCCCAACCGATGCAACATGGCCCCCACCAGCATCGACAACACGACGACGGGGTCGGCGTCGTCGCGCCACTCTCCCCGCGCCATCGCCCGCGCCACCATCGCCGCCGCCGGACCGCCGGCGCTCTCCTGCAATCGACGTCGAGCGAGGGCCGCGATGGAGGGGGCGGTGTCTTCGGCGAAGACGGCGCTGGTGAGGGCGCGGCCGACGGGCTGGGTGAGGAAGTGGGCGACGGTGTCACCGAGCAACAGCAGGTCGCCGCGCAGGCTCCCCGTGTCCACCTGTTGGACCTCGAGATGCACCAGGACCCGCTCCAGCGCCGCCGCAATCAAGGCCTCGCGGGTGGGCCAGCGGCGATAGACGCTGGTCTTGTTGACGTCGGCGGCGCGGGCGACGCGGTCGATGCTGAGCCCGGCGACGCCCGCCGTGGCGAGCTCTGCGAGGGCGCTGTCGAGGACGGCGTCGGCGATGGTGTCGCCGCGGGGACGGCCCGCATCCCGCCGAACGGGTTTCTTCGGTGCCTTGGGACGGGCCGGCTTGCTGCCGGCGTCGGTGGTGGAGCGCGCCATGGCGGGCAGCCTAGCGGAGTCGGTGGGCGGTGTCTTGACATTGCAACCGAAAGTTGCAAAGAGTGACGCATGGGCAATACCCACCCGATCCTCGTGTTCTTGCAGTCCTTCCTGCCCCAGATTGGCGGCTACCTCGCCGTGGTGGGGCTGCTGTTCGCGGTGTTTTGGGTGTGGGGCGAACGGGCCTTTGCCAGGCGCCGCGTGCAGAAGGTGAAGCTCTTCACGACCAGGCAGCTGCGGCACGAGCTGCTCTACACGCTGGTGACCTTCCTGGCAGGCGCAGCGAGCGCCGGCGTCGTCATCGTGCTGCATGCCCGGGGCAAGACGAGCATCGTCGATACGTTGGCGCCGGGGCAGGAGCTGCTGGCGCTGGCGTGGGTGGTGGGGATCGTCGTCTTCAACGACGGCTGGTTTTATGCGTGGCACCGGTTGCTGCACACGCCCCGGATGTTTCGTCTGGTGCACGCGGTGCATCACAAGAGCGTCGATGTGAATCCGTTCTCGTCGTATTCGTTCCACGCCTTCGAGGGGTTCATTCTCGGCGCGTGGATCATCCCGGCGGCGATCTTCTTGCCGATTCCCATGCCGGCCCTGGCCCTGGTGCAGGTGGTGGGGCTCCTCAACAACGTCAATTCCCATCTCGGGTATGAGCTGTTGCCGTCGTGGTGGGTGAAGATTCCGCCCTTCAAGTGGACGGCGTCGTCGACGTACCACAACCTCCATCACCAGAAGTTGAAGGGGAACTACGCGCTCTTCTTCCGCTTCTGGGACCGCATCTTTGGCACCGAGCTGCCCGGCTACGACATGGCCTTCGTCGACCGCAGCGAGCCGCGTGGCGCGAAGGCATCGTCATGAAGGCCCTCATGGTGGCTCGGCTTGCCATGCCCCTCGGGCACACAGACCAGCGGCGCCTACGGCGGAGCAGCCGGCGACGGCACCAGGGACCGAGCCAGTGGCACCTCCACGCGACGAGCTCGATCCTCGGCGCTCGCGATGGAATGTCGACGACGCGATGTCCCGTGGCGCCGGCTGTTCAGCGGACGGCACCGCCGGGGACGAGAACGACGACGCTCTTGGTGTCGGGGTAGACCATCGGTCCGCCCATGTCGGCGAAGTTGAAGAGCGTGCGACCGCCGTTGCGAGCGATGCCCATGTCGAAGCCGCGCGAGCCGGGCGACGTCATGTTCCACGACGGGTGGCGCGTCTGGAAGACGACGGCGCCGCTGGGGATCTTACCGGCGCGAGCGAGCTGCTCGTACTGCGCGGCGGGGATGACGTTGGCCTTTACCGTGCCGTAGGGGCTCTGAATGCTTTGCGGTGCACCGACGCCGGGCAGGCTCGTCCAGCCGTTGTTCCGGATCATCTGCACCATGCCGCCACGCGGATTGTTGCCGGCGTCGGACCCCGTGGCCGCCGGCTGCGGCACGCCGTTGCGTTGCATGTTGTCGAGCGTCGCCGTCACGCACAGCCCGGTGCGGGCGCCGACGAGGCGACCTTGCGCCAGGGCCCGCAAGTGCGGATGGTTGGCGTCGACGTGGCCGACGGCGTCGGCGTTGCCTGCGCCGGCGGTGGCGCCGGTGCCGTTGAGGAAGCGGCCGGTGGCGGGCAGGCCGACGCTGTCCTTGAGCACACGCTGGGCCCGGCCGAAGTACTGGTCGCGGTCGGCTTTGCCGTTGAAGCCGCCGTTGATGCGATTCGTGATGCCGTCGAAGTCACCGCGGTCGGCGAGCCCGTTGAGGCCGCGGCTGTTCCAGTACCAGGCGGCGACGCGGGCGGCGTTTTCGGGTCGCGCGGCGAGGTCGGGGTGACCGACGAGGTCGAGGCCGAGCGCCTTGCCGGCGGCGGCGTAGTTGGCGCGACCGGTGAGCTGGATGTAGCCGCGGCCCTTGAAGCGCTCGCCGTCGCCGGGCTGCGTGTTGCCGAGGTCGCGGCGGCCCTCGTAGTCGCGGCCAGACGCAATCTCTTCGTTGTGATCGAAGCCACCGGATTCGTGGGCGATCTGGGCGATGAACGCCGCCTTGCGCGCTGGCGAATCGATGCCGGCTTCAGCCATCGCGCGGTTCACGTGGGGAGCGACCTCGGCGGCCTTCGACGCCGACAGGCTTGGGACGACGGCCTGCAGCTGCTGCGGAGTCACGTCGCCGGCGCCCGGCTTCCAGGTGCTGACGTCGACCGGCGCCGTCTGTGCCATCGGACGGCCGACGTCGGACACGCCGCCGCTGCCACCGGCTGCGTAACCGCCCTCGGCGGCGCCGGCGCGGCCGGCGCCGACCCCGCCGTGTGGTGACGACGGATGCTCGCGCGAGCGGCGGTCGCTGCTCAGCGCCGCGCCGAGCAGCGCCATCAGCGTCTCGAGGTCGAAGTCGCCGGTGATGTCCAGGCCCGCGTCGGCCTGGAACGCCCGCAACGCATCGTGCAGATCGGGCTGGTCATAGCCAAGCCCCTGCAACAGCTGGCTGACGTCGGTGGCGGTGAAGCCGTTGCCGGCCGCCAGCTCGTCGGCGGCGGTCGAGCCAAGGGTCAACGCCGGGTCGCCCGCGGTGGCCGCGGCAGCGGGGGCGGGCGCCTCTGGCCGCTGGCGGTCGGCCAGCTGCTCGTCGCGGCCGGTGGCGCGTGCGAGGCCTCGCGCCGCTGCCATGCCGCTCGCGGCGACGGTCGGTGCCTCCTTGAGCCCGGCGCGCGCGACGCCGTCGGCGATCGCGTGCCCGACTCGCGCGGCCCGGGCCCGGAGCGGAGCCGCGTCTGCCGGCGCGCTCTGCCCGGTCTCGGCGGCCGGCGCGGGCGCATCGGCGGCCGGCGCGGACGTGGCGACGTCGTCGGTGGCAGTGAGGCCTTGCGCGAGGCCGCTGGGTTCGAGGCTGACCCGCAGGCGGGTCGATGGGGGGAGGGGGTCGGCGATTTTGGGCATGAAAGCTCCGTCTCAGCGTTCTTCCATTATCGGCGATCGCGCCGCGCCGTGCATTTCCCGGCATCCGCCCAACGTCGGTCGTCGTTGGCGACGGCAGCCCTCCCGCCTTGAAATCGGGTGCGTCGTCGCCGTGGGCACTTTCCGCGGAGCCGCCCCCGGCCGCCGTCGGTCGCGACGTCACCCACTGCTGAACGAGCACGACGAAGCTGCATGTCGGGATCAGGTCACGCTGGCCGAGGTCGAAGACGCCACCGACTGCAGGCGCCGCAACGAGTCCTGGCCGCGCGTCTTGCTCGGGTCGCGATCGTAGAGAAGCGCAATCTCGAGGTACTCGTACTCGATTCCGGCGTAGAGCAGACCCTCGCGAGCCATTGCCTTCAATTCGTCGGCGGCAAACGAGAAGCGCAGCAGCACCGGGCTCGCCCAACCCTCGGCCGCGGTGCGGTCGGGCGTCGTCATCACACTCCCGAAGTCGTCGCCGAAGGTGCTCATGGCGCCTGCCCGGTAGCGCCCGTCGTCGCCGACGGTGAGGATCTCGTCGACGCTGTCGTAGGCCGCTTGGGTGCCACGCCACAGGTCGACCTGCGGACCGCTCTGCGCGACCAGATGATCGATCAACCGCGTGTTCGCGTTGTCGTCCTTGTCGCCGAGATGGAAGTCGTGGCTCTGGCCATTCCAGCGGAAGTACGGCTGTTCAAAGAGCAGCGCGAAATCCTTGCCGCTGTATTGCGCCTTGTCGAGCGAATGCGGCGCCACCGAGGACGACGCTCGCGTCCGATAGAAGCCCTCGGGGAAGACGTCGTTGCGCAACAGCGCCATCCCGCCCCAGGCCGTCCGGCCATTCATCGACAACATGTGCACGAAAGAGGGACGACTCGCCTCGCCGGTGAGCCCGCGCTCCAGCGCAGCTGGCGATACCTCTGAGAGCAGCGGATGCTCCCCACGCCGGACCGCGGCCACGAAATCACGGGCCGTATCAGTGAACACGAAGCTCGCCAGCTTGTCGGCAATCTGCGCGTCGTCGCTCGGCGGACGCGCGCGGATGCAGCTGACGACGGCGTCGGACAACGAGCGCAGCCACTGAGCACCCGAGAGCGGCGGAGGCGCCACAGTCGCGGCGGCCGTCGTCGTCGGCCCCGCCGTCGGACCCATCGTCGGCCCCATCGTCGGCGCCTCTCGGCTCCCGCCCAGCGCCAGACCAGAGAAGCGATTCAAGGCCGGCGACGTCGACGCCGATGCCGCCCGCAGCCCCGCCGGCAGCCCCGACGACGTCGACGTCTCCGGCAGGACCGCGGGCCGGGCCTCCCATCCGTCCGCCGACGCCGCCTGCGGGCCCTGCGGGCCTGTGCTGCACGACGACGCCGCGACCCCAGCCGTCGCCGGTGCGGTGGCCGGCCCCTCAAGTGGGCTCGGTCGACGCATCGACGACGACGGCGTGAGGGTCGACAAGGAATTCATGGCGTCGTTTTATCACGTTGCATGCCAGCGCGGCGTTGCGTTGCAGAGCCGTGCAGCCTGCTACAGCGCCGACTCGACGCGCAGCTGTCGCGCAGCCGTTGCACAAGCTGCGCAGACTGGAGTCGACGTTTGTCGCCGGGTTCCCGGGCCTACGGGGCTGCGGCTGGCTTCCCGTTTTGCGAGCATGACGAAGGCGATGGTGTTCGCGCGCCGCCGCGTGCGCTCGTGGCGCGCGGGTCTCATCTTCGCTCTCGTCGTCGTCGCCGATGTGATGATCGGGCCGTTCGTTCTCCCCGGGGGTCGACCACCAACGCCATGGCAAAGACCACCAGCGATGGCGCTGCTTCGCAGTCATCGACGGGGCCGAGCCGTCGGACGACCTGGCCGCCGCACCCCATGGCTCAGCGAGCAGCCCGCGACGTTATCGTCGTCGCGTAGGCGCCCCCACCCTCAGCGGCCTTCAGCTCCGCGCCGTGAACGCGGCCTGGTTGTCGAAGGCAAACTTGGCAAACGACGTCGTATGCCGGCCGACGAATTCGACGAACTCGTCATCGTGGACGGCGCCAAACCAGCCGCCGGCGGCCTCGCCGTAGATGCCCTTGATGCCGTCGCCGACGCCGATGGCGGCCGCGTGCTTTTCAAAGGCGTCGACACCATCGACGTGGGCGATGGTGCGTTCGCCCGCCAACGACAGCAGCGTGGCGATGTCGGCAGCGGTCACGGCGCTTGGACCCGTCAGCTCGAAGGCCCGGCCGGCGGCGGCCTTGCGTTTGTCAGGGTCGCTCAAGATGGCGGCCGCACAGATGG
>CAJBHN010000335.1 GCA_903952805.1 uncultured Myxococcales bacterium
AAGGCGAGGGTGAAGGCGAGGGTGAAGGCGAGGGAGAAGGCGAGGGCGAGGGAGAAGGCGAAGGGGAAGGCGAGGGTGAAGGCGAAGGCGAAGGCGAAGGCGAAGACCTCCGCTGCCGACGCGCCGCCGACTGCAGCGACGACTCGGTCTGTGACCTGGTCAGCGGCCGTTGTCGGCTGATCCCCTGCTCGCAAAACAGCCAATGCCCCGACCGGTACCGCTGCGAGGTCGGTCTGGGCCGCTGCTTGTTCAACGGATGTCTCCGCGACAGCGACTGCTCGACGGCGGGCGCGGTCTGCGACCTCGAGACGGGCGTATGTCAGGTGGCGTCGGAGACCGGCGGGTGCCTGAGCGACCTCGACTGCCCCGACGACAGCCATTGCGACGTGCGCTCCGGCTTCTGCCTGGAGGGCAAGCGCTGCGGCTGGGATCTGGAATGCCAGAGTTTCCAGCGCTGCGGCCTGTCTGGTTTTTGCCAAGACAGAGACACCTGCGACAGCGGCCTCGATTGTTGCGTCGACGGCGAGGGCTTCCCCCTGTTTGATTGCGACCCCGACCAGTTCGCCTGCTTCGCTCCCACCGACCTGCCCATCGTCCCGGGTGTGAGCCCGGTCGACGGCGAATGTCGTGAATCAGGTCTCTTTTGCCGCGACGAACGCGACTGCGGCGAGGGCGAGTTCTGCGATTCCATCGCCGGACGCTGCGTCCTCGACATCTTCTGCGGATCATCGAGCGATTGCGGCGTCGGTCAGGCCTGTGATCTGCGCTTCAACGCCTGCGTCGTACCCATCCAACCCTGTGCCTTCGACTTCAATTGCCCAGCGGGAGAACAATGCGATCCAGCCCTGGGCAAATGCGTCGGCGCCCGGGCCTGTCCCCCCTGCGCCCTCGGTGAAATCTGTCGCGTCGACCTCGGACAATGCGTCCCGCCGATTCCCCCCGACGCGTGTGACGACCCCCAGGATTGCGGCGCCAACGCCATCTGCGACTTCAGCGCCAGCCCGACGGTGTGCTTGACCTTCGGTGGCGCTGGCGCCTGTCGCAGCGCATCAGACTGTTTGAACGGTGAATTCTGCGACGCCGTCGACGGCACCTGCCAAGCCCTGCCCGGCCTCCCCACCGGGTGCGGTCAGGACCTGGCCGCCTGCAACTTCGGCGAAGTCTGCGATACCGACACGAATCTCTGTGCACGACGCGCCGGCGGCGGCTTGTGCACCAGCGATGCCGACTGCTTTGTCCGCGAACGCTGCAACGGTCCACAAAACGAACTGTTGGGTCTCAGGGGTACCTGCGAACTCGCCTTCCAACAGCAGCTGTTTTGCGCGGTGAACGATGATTGCCCCTCGGCCCAGTTTGGCGCGATGGCGTGCGACACCCAAAACAGCGCCTGTGTTTTGCTGGCCGGCGGCTCATCATGCGAAAGCAACGTGCCCTGCCGCAGCAGCGAATCCTGTGTTGCCGACGACGATGGTGCCCTGACCTGCGTGATCGCTGCCGAACCTGGCCGGTGTGATCTGGACAATCCCTGTCCCGACGGCGAAACCTGCGACGTGCGCGTCGGCCGCTGCGCCGCCGTCAGCGGCGGTTCCCCCTGCGGCCTCGACGACGATTGTCGCAGCACCGAGCTGTGCGTTCAGGGATTGTGCGCGGCGACGCCAAGCTGTGCTGCCGACCGCGATTGCGGCGATGCCACCCTCACCTGCGACACCGTCTCAGGCCAATGCGCCCGTCGGGGCACGCTGTGCGCCGGCAATGGCGACTGCGTCGGCACCCAGGTCTGCAACACCGATGTGGGGCGATGCGCTCCGATTGGTACCGCCTGCCGCAACGGCGCCGATTGCTTCGGGGGCCTCATCTGCTCCCTTGGCGCCTGCAGGGTGCCATGACCACCACGATTTCCTCTTTCGCCGTTCTCGCTTGCGCTCTGGAGTGCCCATGAAGAAGACCCTCGGACTCGCGCTCGGCGCCTCTGCCCTCAGCGTCATTGGAGCTGCGGCCCTGCTGATTGGCACCAACCAGGCAAGCCGACTGCCGGAAGTCGCTGCCCCAGACGATGGCGCCACCGAAAACACCTCGTTGATTTCTGAATTGCGCGATGAGCGGGTGCCCAGGAACAAGGCGCTGCGCATCGACGGCCTCACCGTCGTCGGCGACGGCGTTTCAATGCCCGCTCCGGGGGTGTTGGAGTTTTCGTCGGCGACCGGCGTGACTGTGCGCCAGCGCGTCACCGGGGCCGCCATCGTCGCCGGCAACGAACGCCGGCCCATCGAGAAGCAGGTGAGCGCAGCCCGCTCCGGCGGCGATGCCACCCACTCGAGCATCCGCTACGACGATTTCTTCGCCGGCCTCGACCTCGAATACCGCTACGATGGCCGCGACGTCGAAGAGTTCTTCCACGTCGACGACCAGCTGCGCGACAGCGTGGGAAACTCGGGCAGCGATATCGAGCTGACGACGCTTTTCCCCGGTTTGACGCGTGAAAATGCGTATGTGCGGCCATCGCGCACCGACCCACCAAATCCCGCGACCTTTGGCGACTCGCCGCCAAAGCCTGACCTGCGCCCCCCGCATCAGCGTGCCGTCGAAGGCACCGGCCAGGTCGAACTCTACGCCAGCCTCGGGCGCTTCATCCTGCCTCCCGCCGTTGCCACCGACGACGCCGGTCACCGCATCGAGCTGGCCCGGCGCTTCGAGTTTGGCGACGACGGCCTTGAAGTGCGCGTGACGGTCCCCGGCACCTGGCTGCACGAAACGTCGGGCCACGTCGTCGTCGATCCATCGATCATCGACAATCAGCGGCAAATCGAGATCTCGGGTTGGAGCAGCTACGGCTATTCGATTGTCAAGACCTCCAACGGCAACCTCCACGTCGTCTACGCCGCCGTCTACAACGGCCGCTGGGCCGTCGCCCATGCGCGCTCGACCAACAACGGCATCTCGTGGACGACGCCGACGTTGGCATTTCAATCCGACGGCACCGTCTTCGACATCCAGCCCCCGACCATTGCGGTCGACGCCAACGACACCATCCATGCGGTCTGGGCCACATATGGCGAGTTTTCCGACGGCACTGACACGCTGCAGGAGAGCTACGCGATGCTGATGCAATACGCGCGCTGCGCCAACGGCTGCGTCGTGCCGAATTGGCAGTTTCAGGGCACAGCGGGCGGCAAGGTGCTGACCCCCAACAATGCGGCCTACACCTACCAATACAACGCCCACCTCGCCGTCGACAGCGCCAATACGGCCCACATCACGTTCATGAACTGCTCGAATTTTTGCGAGCAAATCTACATGACGATCGATGCGAGTGAAATCATCGATGACGCTCGCGCCGGCCCCTCGTCGCAGGCCTGGTCGTATGGCCTGTTCATTGACGCCAATGACATCCCCGAAATCCTGTCGACCGAATATTTCTGCGACAACCGGGGCTGCGGCTACTTCCTGGTCAATTACTTCTACAGCGTCGCGGAATCGGATTGGGTGGTGTCGACGTCGCAGACAATGCAAGACAACACGTTTCCGTCTGCCGACGGCAGCAGCTGCGGCAACAACTACGCATATGCCTACGCGCTGAGCGGGTCGGTGGGCCCCGACGGCAACATCCACCTCGTCATGGCCGTCTACACCCCCTGCCGCAACGGGTATTTTCCCGCCTATATCAAGTTCAACCCGAGCAGCAGGGAGTTTTCCGAAGGGGCCTTTGTCGACATTCCATCAACGAACAATGGCCGGTGGGTCCAAACCACCCCGGTCGTGACCGTCGACGTCGACAACGTGCCCTATGTCATTTGGTCTGAGCAATCCAATCGCAAGAGCATCTTTGTCGCGCACAAGGAGCTTGGCCAACAGTTCTTCACGCCGCGCGAGCAGCTGGTACGAGCCTCCAACGCCAGCGACCCCAAGGCGCTGTGCAGCAAATACTGGCCGGCCTTCATGCGCGGCGTCGACGGCGAAAATCTGCACATCATCGGCGTCTTTGGCGGCAATCAGCTGCAGTACATCTCGACCGGGGCCCCGCTGGACGCTCCCGCGCCGACGTCGCCACGCAACAGCAGCTATGTCGCCACCACCCAGCCCACGTTTGCCTGGCAGCGCCTGCGGACCGACAGCGCCAACGGCCGCACGCTCTATGCGCTGGAAGTTGACGAGCGGCCATCGTTTGACTCGCCCCAGCTCTTCAGCCAGGCGGTCGGGTCCACGGTCAGCGCCGTCTACAGCGGTCCCTCGCTGCAAGATGGCCGCTGCTACTATTGGCGGCTCCACGCGACCAATGACGTCGGCGAGGGCCCCCGGGGTGACCCGCAGGAGTTCTGCGTCGACCTGACGCCACCAGCGGCCTTCCAGAATGT
>CAJBHN010000336.1 GCA_903952805.1 uncultured Myxococcales bacterium
GCGAGCCCACTCCGTGGGCGAAGATCAAAGAGATCTCGGGATCACTCGTCGGCGATGACGCCCGTGAGGCACTCGTTGGCGCACAAGGCTTCAACGGTGGCGGTCGATCGTGGCTGGCACGCCTCAAAGTCCGGCTGACAGCGGAAGTTCAGGGTGCAGTCGAAGAATTGACCGCTTGGTTGTCCGTTGCCGTCAAAAAAGGGGCAGGAGATCACTTTTTGGCATTCGAGGTCGCTGCCGCACCGCTCCACGCCGCAGCGACCGGCGCCGGCGTATTCGTCGCACAGCTGGTCGCAGCTCAGTTCGTCGTGGGCGTCCTCGCAGACCTGGGTGTCGCCCTCACACCGAAACGCGAGGCTGCAGTCGAGGCGCTGATTGGTTTGATTGTTCAAGCATTCACACGTGCGCACGCAGTTGGCTGCCGTTTCGCAGGGCCGCTTGCAGCCTGGCAGGAGACAGCACGCGGCCAGCGCGACGACGACAGCAGCACCAACGAGCAATGGGCGCAGGGAGTGCAGGGAGTACAGGGAGTGCAGGGAGTGCATGGAAGCGGGGTGGTGCCACGGCGCCTGACCCGCGTAAACGCTGACCGGGCGGGATGATCTGTCCCTGCTGCCGGCGCGATTGGCCGCGACCCGAAGCAGTGGATAGGTTTTGGGCTTGATCGACTTGATTCATCTCAGGTTTCAGGCTTCGCCACGCCCGGCGGGGAAACTGTCCTCGCTTTTTTGGGACCTTGTGCTACAAGGTTCGCCCACGTGGGTGGTGCAGCGCGTCAGCGTCGCCATCCGTCCTTTTCCGAACCGCCCGCGGGGCGTTCGGTGTCCAGCGGAGGTGCTGTCGAGTTCGCACGACCTCGCGGAAACGGACTGGAAAGCCCCCGCTCCCGCCTTGGTCATATTTCCTGCCTCCGTTGCAGCCGTGGTGCTGCCGATTTCTGTCTGATTGTGCACGCTTTTTCATGGGAGTCCCTGTGGCGCTGACGACCCGGTCTTTGACAGCAACCAAGAAGACAACCTCCAAGATGTCGACGACGACGGCCAAAAAGGCCGCCGCGCTGCGCACCAAGAAGGCCGCCGAGGCCGCGCCGAGCAAGTTGAAGCCGGCGGCCGCCGGATCAAAAATCGCTCGCAGCGCTCGCTCGCTGAAATCGGAAAAGAGCCCGGTGAAGTCCGCGCTGACCGTCGAGGTTCCGCTGCGCAACATCAAGACCTCGGTCAGCCCCAAGCGCCCGGCAAAGGCGGACAAGGCGGAGAAGGCAGACAAGCCCGAAAAAGCCACCCGTCGTCGTCCCCCCAGCATCATCCCGTCTGAACTGGCCGAAGCGATGATGGGCGATATGGGCATGGCCGGCGAGGACTCCGCGCTCGTGCGCGAAGCCGCTCGCAGCCAGCGTGAACGTGATGTGTTGGGTCGGCTGGCGGTCTCGGTGGGTCGCTACGACGAGATGCCAAACCTGGAACTCGCTGCCGACATCGTCTTTGCCGACGACACCGATGCCGTCTCCGTCCTCATCTGCGTCATCGAACGCCACGATGACCTGCTGGGTTCTGACGCCGCCCGCGTGATCGCCGAAGTCGGCACCCGCGCTCCCGACCTGCTGCTCGCCCATTCCGACCGCCTCGTCGAGATGATCGATGTCTCACGCGCCGAGATGCTGCCGTACACGATGATGGCGTTGTCGCCGGTGGCGTCTCGCTATGCTGAACAGCTGTGGCCATCGCGGGATCTGTTTTGGGCGGCCCTGGCCGACCTGAACCAAACCGCCGACCTCGCCCAGGGTGGTGCGGTTCGTCTGCTGGCCGCCATGTGCGCAGCCAGCCCCGACTACGCCCGCACCCTGGCGGGCGGCCTGGTGGATCTGCTGGGCAAATGCATGCCCAAGGATGTCGCTTTCTTTGCTGAAAGCGTCTTGCCGGCCCTTGGACCTGCGCACAGCCACCGCGCCAAGCCAGTGCTCGACCGTCGTCTCAAGGAGCTCACCCCCGCGGAGGTGGCTCGTCTGCGTCGCGCCCAGCGTGCCGCTCAGCTGGGCACGCCCCTGGCCGCCTGAGCTCGACCCGCCACCCCTCGGTGTCTGATTCGGATTCGGAACGACACGGCGCCATCGGCGCCGTGTCTCGTTGATGCGCCGCGCGTGATGATGCAGTCGCCTCCCCGCCTGCTCGCCACCCCACCCGGCATCCAGACGGCGCAGGCGGCGCTCGAGGCCCCTGAAGGCGTTTGGTGAGCCTGGTGCCCCCTCGGGAGCCGGTTGGTGGCCGGCGCCGCTTCGGCTTCGCCGAGGGTCAGCCCCGCCTGCCCGCTGCCGCCACAGGGTCTGAACGGCTGGTGGCGACGGGAGGGGGTCATGTGGGCGGGTGTGGTTTCTGAGGGGGCGGCGACACGTTTGACAGCGGGGGGTCGGACTGCGGAAGCTGCCGACGCCGGTCGTCGACGTCTGACGGTGCGGTCGTCGCCGGGCCTGTGGTCCTGGTGATGAGTCGACCAGGAGCGGTGAACAGCCATGGCAAAGCAGCTCGCAATGGGCATCGACCTCGGCACCAGCAACAGCTGCGTGGCCATCGTCGAAGACGGCGTCCCCAAGGTCATCGCCAACGAGTGGGGCGAGCGCACGCATGCCTCGGTGGTGAGCTTTCTCGACGACGGCGGCGTCTTGGTTGGCAACGATGCCAAGAAGCACATCATCACCAACCCGCGCAACACCATCTCGTCGGCCAAGCGGCTCATCGGGCGGTATTCGTTCTCGGAAGAGGTCAAGAAGGCCCAGAGCATCGCCAGCTACGAGATCGTCGATGGTCCCAACAACGCGGTCCGCGTGCGGGTCAAGGGGCGCGACCTCGCCATCCCCGAAATCTCGTCGATGGTGCTCAAGGAAATGCGGGCCATCGTCGAGGCCCACGTCGGCCACGCCGTCACCCAGGCGGTCATCACCGTCCCGGCCTTCTTCAACGACAACCAGCGGCAAGAGACCAAGAACGCGGGCAAGATTGCCGGCCTCGACGTGCTGCGCATCATCAACGAGCCGACGGCGGCGGCGCTGGCCTATGGCTTTGGCCAGAACATCCACCAGAAGGTCGTTATCTACGACCTCGGCGGCGGCACCTTCGATGTGTCGATCCTGCAGATCGGTGAGGACGTCTTTGAGGTCTTGTCGACGAGCGGCGACACCTACCTCGGTGGCGACGACTTCGACGACCGCGTCGCAGCCTGGATGCTGGAGAGCTTCACCGCCCAGCACAAGGTCGACCTGCGCAAGGATCGCCATGCATTGGCCAAGCTGAAAGAAGCTGCCGAGCGGGCCAAGATCGACCTCGCTGACAACGACAAAACCCGTATCCACATTCCGCTGCTCTACACCGACAAGCAGGGCTTCTCCCACGACCTCGACATGACCCTGACCCGGGCTGAGTTCAACAAGATGGTCATGGACCTGGTCCAGCGCACCTTCAAGGTCTGCGACGAAGCGCTGCAGCAGGCGCGCATGACCCCGGCCGAAGTCGACGGCGTCATCTTGGTGGGTGGCCCGACTCGCCTGCCGATTGTGCGCAACTCTGTGCGCCATTATTTTCAGCGTGAGCCCAACATCGACGTCGACCCCGACCTCGTCGTTGCCCTGGGCGCCGCCATCCAGGCCGACGCCCTGCTCGACGCCAGCACCGCCACCTACCTGCTCGACGTCACGCCCCAGACCCTGCGTCTGGGCACGGTCAGTGGCTTCACCGAGGTCGTCATTGAGCGCAACACGTCGATCCCGATCGACCGAACCCGCACTTTTGTGACGGCACGAGACAACCAGGAGAAGGTCAAGATCCGCGTCTATCAGGGAGAGAGCCGCAAGGCCTCCGAATGCCAGATGCTCGGCGAGTTCGAATTCGCCGGCTTGCGTCAAGCCGTCCGCGGCGAGGTCAAGGTCGAGGTCACCTTCGAGATCGACACCGACGGCATCGTCAACGTCTCGGCCCGCGACGTCGAAACGGGCCAGAAGGCGTCTACGGCCATCACGCTGTCGGGTGGCTTGTCCGACGACGACATCGCCGCCGCTGCCGCCCGCACGGCCAAAGCCGAGGTTCGTCAGCGCTGAGACCTGTTTCGATCACTTTGCCATCTCTTCGACGGACGCCTCATGGCCGAATACACCGACCCCCAGTTCTGGCCGCAGCTCAAGCATCTGGCGGCCACCATCGACACGCTGGACTATTTCCAGATTTTGAATGTCGCCCAGACCTCGCCAGGCGCACAGATCAAGGTGTCGTATTACCAGCTGGCCCGGGCCCTCCACCCCGACAAGTTCTTCCATCTCGACGACGAGTCGCTCAAGGAGGCGGTCACCAAGATCTACAAGCGCGTCACCGAGAGCTACATGACGCTCAAAGACGAGCCCAAACGGCTCAAGTATCTGCGCGACATCAATGGGCCCGACCGCGCCAGCAAGCTGCGCTTTTCTGAGGAGAGCGAGGCGGAGCAGAAGGAGCAGCAGAAGGCGGCGGCCAAGGTGGCCAAGACCCCCAAGGGCGAGCAGATGTACAACACGGCCGTGGTCGACCTGCAAAACGGACGCCTCGACGCCGCCTACAAAGCCCTGCAGTCGGCGACGCTGTTTGAGCCCGCCAATGCCGAACTGAAGCGACTGCTCGCCGAGGTCGACAAGAAGCGCAAAGGCGGCTGACCTGCCCCCGGGTCACTGGCCCCACGGCGTCGGTCGCCAGTCGCGTTGAATCCCATCGCGATGGTTGTCAGCGGGCCCTGCTAGAATGACGCGGTGAATGCCACCGTCCCACCCTTCATGGGTCCATCACTCGCTGTGCCGCGTTGGTCATTGTCGCTGGCGCTCCTGGCCACCGTAGCGCTGGCGCTGCTGTCGGTGACGACGACAGCGCAGGCGGCGTCACCGCCGGGCTCTCGCAAGGGGACCTACACAGACACCAAGAAGCGCTTTGAAATCTCCCTCGCTGCCGGCTGGGAATTGGCCCCTCTGCCCGGCGACGGCTTTGGCATGAACTTCCGTCGAATCGTGGGCGGCGTCCCTGCGTCGTTGCACGTGATGGTTGAAAAGGCGGGCCCCGGACAAACCGTGCAGCAGACGCTGGAAAAGGTTGACGCCGGCTTCAAGGCCGAGATTGGCTACAACCCCGGCACCGACGTGCCCGTCACCATCGGCGCCAGCAACGGCGTGCGCCGGTCGCTGAGCGTGTTTGCCTCAGGCGATCGCAGCACGGTCCGCGGCGTCGAGCTCTACGTGCTGCATGCCTTCGGCTACGCCCACGTGCTGCATTTCGAGACCCTGGAGCCGAGCCGCAAGACCTTTGCGCGTGACCTTGACCGCATGCTGGCGTCGTACGTGCCCATGGCGGGGCGCGACCTGGTGGCGCCGCTGGGTGGCGTGTGGCTCAACACCGGCGGCGGCCCCGACCTCACCCTCGACGACAGCGGCGCGTTTCGCATGGGACCGCTGAGCGGCGGCTGGCAGGCCGACGGCGGACGTCTGGTGCTGCAGATTCCGTCGGGGGCCGAGCGCTACCAATACGTTCACAGTGGCGACACCTTGACGTTGTCATCGCCCAACCTCGGCGGCGACCTCGTGTTTCGGCGCAGCAGCACCAACAGCGGCTCGAGCAGGCCCGGGACCGACGCGCCGCCCAGGCCGGTGCGCTCGGGTGCGGTGACGCGCGAAGAGTTGATTGGCACCTGGACCGTCGTTGATCAGGCGGCAACCGAAGCGCTCACGCTGCAGTTGGCGTCGTCGGGCAGCGTCGCCTTTGGCGGCTTGTCGGGACGGTGGCGCTTCTCGACCGGGCGCCTGACCATCACGTCGACGCAGGGCTCGACCATCACCTACGCGGCGTCGATGACCAACGGTCAGCTGGTGCTGTCGGGGGGCGACCTCGACCGAGAGGTCACCCTCGATCGACAGTAGCGCCGACGTCGACGCCAAAGCGGGCCCGAAGGGCTGCTCGAAGGGTCTCGGGCAGCGGCGCGCTCCTGCCCTGCCCGTCGATGCAGACATGCACCGTCCGACACAGGCCAACCGTGACGCCGTCGACCTCGAGGCGACTGCCGACGATGATGCTCGATGTGCCGAGCTTCTCGAGCGTGACCTCGACGGCGACGTCATCGCCGACGCGCATCGGGCGCAGCAGCCGGGTGTTGGCCTCGACGATGGGCAGCGCGAAGGTGCCCTCGCTGATGATGCGCGCGACGGAGAAGCCGACCTCGTCGAGGACGGCCTCCCAGGCGTCGTGGGCGATGACGAGGGATTGGGCGAAGAACACGACGCCGCCGGCATCGGTCTGGGAGAGCCTGAGGCGGTGACGGTGGATAAACGGCGCGGTCGGCGCGGTCGGCGCGGTCGGCGCGGTCGGCGC
>CAJBHN010000337.1 GCA_903952805.1 uncultured Myxococcales bacterium
CCTACGGCATCACCGTCGGCGGCGTCGGCACGCTGGTGGGCATCGGCTTTGGTGTCGGCATCTGCAAGGTCATCGAGACCTTTGGAATCGGCATGGATCCTGATGTGTATTATATCTCAAACCTGCCGGTGAAGGTCGAAGGCTTCGAGGTCTTCCTGGTCGGCGTAGCAGCCCTTGGCTTGTCATATCTGGCCACGATTTACCCCGCGCTGTTGGCGGCGCGCCTGAAGCCTGTTGAGGGCCTCCGTTATGAATGAGGGCCGCCGGTCATGATGAAAATTGAAGCGCGTAATCTGACCAAAAGCTACTGGCTGAGTGGGCACCCCATCGAGGTCCTGCGGGGCGTGGACGTCATCATCCAGCCCGGTGAACTGGTGTCGCTGACGGGGCCGTCGGGGGCCGGCAAAAGCACCCTGCTGCACGTGCTCGGCACCCTGGACACGCCGACCGGCGGCACCGTCATCATGGACGGCGTCGACGTCTGGAAGCAGTCGACGGGGGCCATCGCCCGGTTCCGCAACGAGCGGATCGGCTTCGTGTTTCAGTTTCATCACCTGCTGCCGGAGTTCACGGCGCTGGAAAACGTCACCATGCCCGGGCGCGTGGGTCGGCGACCGGCTGCCGACGTGGACAAGCGGGCCCGCGAACTGTTGGCGGAGGTTGGTCTGGCCGGCCGCCTCGACCACCGACCGGGCGAGCTGTCGGGTGGCGAGCAGCAGCGGGTGGCCCTGGCCCGGGCCCTGGTCAATGATCCCAAGGTGCTGCTGGCCGATGAGCCCACCGGCAACCTCGATGAAAAGACCGGGCAGGGCATTCACGAGATCATCGAGCGGCTCAATCGCGATCGTGGGATCACGGCCATCATCGTCACCCACAATCCACGCTTGGCGGAGCGGATGCCGCGTCGGCTGCACCTGGACCGCGATGGCTTGCGAGACAGCGCCCAGCCTGCGGCTGGTGCCGCCGCACCCGCAGCGAATGTCGTTGACACGGGGGCCAACGTCTCGTAGGTAGTCGGCGTCCCGTCACTGGCTCGTAGCTCAGTGGTAGAGCACTACCTTGACACGGTAGGGGTCGCTGGTTCGAAACCAGTCGAGCCAACCACAGCAGGACAGCACAAACCCGGCTCACGCCGGGTTTTTGCTTGTCAGGGCTCCACGATGGCGCTCAGCGCGCGCACTGGACCACGCCGAAGCGGCCGCTGATGAGCCAATCCGCGATTTGGGCACGGGCACGGGCGCAGGCGTCGGCGCCGACGCCGACGAGGACCTCGGCCTTCAGGGTTCGCAGGGCGATGACCGGCGCGGGCATGCGCACGACGTCGCCGAAGGCGCGATCATCGCTGCTGGCCCATGGCCCATCGCCCACCAGGCGTCGGTAGTTGCAGTCGCCTTTGGCGACGATGACGTCGGCAGAGGCCAGCGCGTCTCGAAAGGTGGCGGGCAGTTCGGCGACGGTCAGCATGCCTGGCCCGGTCAGGAACGATTCCGCCACGACCGCGGCGCCATCGGGCCGTTGCAGCCGTCGACGGGCCATCTCGACGTCGGCGGGCATGGCGTCTGACACGAAAAAGGGCCGGTCCTTGGCAAAGAGCGTCACCTCGGCGCCGCCGTTGCGCAGTGCCCGGGCCAGCTGGAGGTCGGCGAAGACCTCGGTGCCGGCGTTGTCGAGCACAATGGCGACCCGCCGGGCCCGTTTCAGCCAAGCAAGGGCCAGGGGACGGTCGTCGTGCAGCAGGTCGCCCATGGCGGCCCGATCGTGGTGACGGGCGGTCGGGAGCGAGAGGTCGGCCCGATTGCCCCACAGGGAGCGCCACAGGGCCTGGGCGATGGGGTCGGAAGCAGCGGTATCGTCATCGTCGGCGAGGCCGGCCTCCTCGCGGGCCTTGGCGGCACGAAATGGATCGCGGCGGTGGTGCCGCCAGCCGACGGCGGCGCGGATGCGGGCATACAGCCAGCTTTCGCCGACGTACCAGGGCAGGGCGGTCCAGGGCCGACCCACATAGTCATTGATGACCTCGAAGCGGCGACCGTCGTCGTTGTCATCGTGCAGGCGCAACACCACGCCGTCGGTGACTTCCTCCCGGAGCCGGGCGAGGGCCACGCGGTGGTCGGGGACGTCGTCAGCGACGCCGTCGATGATGCGGGGCCATCGCTCGGTGCAGGTGCGCCAGGCAAAGCTGTCGACGACGTCGCAATGCCAGGGGTTCATCGTGCCCCAAGTTCGGCGGCGACCTCGTCGGCTCGGGCGGCGAGTTGGTCGGCGACGGCGTTGGCGGCGGCCCGTTGCGCGTCGACGTCGAGGCCGGGGACGGCGGCGGCGGCCACGGCAGCGCTGACGTCGTCAATGAGGCGGGCGACGTCGGCGTCGACGACGGCGGCGCCGGTCTGGCTCAGCTCTTCGCGCAGCAGGGCTTCACAGGGTGGATCGGCGCGGCAGGCGTCCACGAAGGCGGCGCCGCTCGTCAAGACGGCGCCACGCAGCGTGATGTTGTCGAGGTCATGAGGCAGCACGCGCGCCTCGCCGGAGTTGTCGAGGTGCACCAGCGTGTCGCCGCGGGCGGCGCCGTAGCCGTCGGTGTGGCCAAGCCAGCCATCGATGGCCAGGAAGCGAATCGTCGACGACAGCTTGAAGACGTCACCGCCGCCAGCCATGAGACCGGGAGCCGTGATGAACGGGGCCAGGCCGGCCACGACCGCGTCGAGGTCGCTGACGTCGGCGTCGTCGCCGACGATGACGTCCCAGCTGGCGACGTCGGCGGAGACCAGGTCGGTTGGGCCATCGCCGCTGCCATAGAGGTGGGCGGTGCTGGCAAATGTCCGTCGCAGCAGGCGGCTGTCGAGGACTTCGACGGTGCGGGCCAGGCTCACGGCACGGCCGCTGATGGTGGCGGTGGCCAGTCCGACCCGCGGCGCCAGGATGCCGCGCGCGCGAAACAGGGCCGAGCCGACGACG